>DATCBL010000398.1:0-5642 GCA_036511875.1 Acidimicrobiales bacterium | reverse complement strand
CGGTCCAAAGGTAGACGCCAGGGTCAGATTCCCGCTGAGGAGGCCGTGGGCCAGCGGCCCGTAGACGAGCACGCCGATGTGGTTGGTGGCGGCGTAGGGGAGGATCTCCGCTTCGATGTCCCGACGAAAGAGGTGGTAGGGGGGCTGCAGGGTCTCGACGGGGATGACGGCGCTGAACGCATCCATCTCCTTGACATCGAAGTTCGAGACACCGACGTGGCGGATCTTGCCCTCACGCACGAGCGCGGCGACGGTCTCGGCCGTCTCGGCGAGGGGCGTGGCCGGATCGGGCCAGTGCATCTGATAGAGATCGATGGCCTCCGTGCCGAGCGCCTGCAGGCTCTTCTCCACCCCGGTGCGCACGGCACCAGGACTGGCGTCGCGGACCACGCCCCCACCTCCGGACCGGAGGCCACCCTTGGTGGCGATGACCAGACCTTCACGGCTGCGCCCCTCCAACGCCCGGGCCAGGAGCCGCTCGGAGGCACCGAACCCATAGGCCTGGGCCGTGTCGAACAGGGTCACACCCTGGTCGGCGGCCCGTCTGATGGCGGCGATGGCCGCGTCCTCATCGGTGCGACCCCAGTCCCCTCCGAGCTGCCAGGTCCCGAAGGCGATGCGGGACACCGGCAGTCCGCTCCGGCCGAGAGTGATCTCTTCCATGGCTCCTCCTCGTGACTCCATTTCTTTGGCTTCCTTGGTGTGTCCGCTGACCTCCCGTCACCCCGCCGGCGTGACGGCCAGCCAGGCCGCGCTGAGATCGAGGTCGCCGAGCTCACGGTCGACCGCCGACTCCCATTGACGGTCGATGGCCGCGGTGACGGGAAGGTCCCCGTCCTCGACGGCGTCGAGGGCCAGCTTGACGTCCTTCAACGCCCACCTGAGCTTGAACTCCGGACTGAAGTCCTCGTCCCGGATCTTTCGGAGCTTGGCCAGGGCCGCCGGGGCACCCAGCGGACCGCCTTCGAGAGCATCACTGAGCTCCTCCATCGAGAGATCGAGGTGGTCGGCCAGCACCGCGCTCTCGGCGATCCCCTCGATCAGGAAGGCCAGCCAGGTGTTGAGCACGAGCTTCAACCGGCTTCCCCGCCCGGCGCCCTCGAGCCAGATCGTCCGTTTGCCCAAGACCGAGAACACCGGCTCCAGCCGGGCCCGGGCCTCGGCCGGACCGGAGGCCAGAATCAACAGCTGCCCAGTCTCCGCCCGTGCCTTGGTCCCCGAGACGGGCGCGTCGACGAAGAGGATGTCCGGACGCCGAGAGCGGATTACACCGGCGAGGTGGTCGGTGACGGCGAGACCGATCGTTCCCATCTGAACCCAGATGCCGCCGGGGGGAATCGCCTCCACCAGCCCACCGTTCTCGGCCGTGTCGACCACGGCATCGCCCGTGGCCAGCATGGTGATGACGACGTCGGACGTCCCGGCGGCCTCGGCCGCGGTTTCAGCCGCCGTCGCGCCGAGGGCGACGAGGGGGTCGAGCCTTCCGGGGCTCCGGTCCCAGACCGTCGTGGCCAGCCCGGCCCGTACCAGGTTGGCGGCCATGGCCTCCCCCATGGTCCCGGTGCCGATCACGGCCACCCGGGGCCGATCGGTCACGGCCCGCTCGTCCGGGGCGCGGTCTTGGACGGGGGAATCCTGGCTGGTCACCGCGCCTCCTCGTCGGGGCCCCGATCGCTGATCACGGCCTTGGCCACCGAGGCGCCCAGACCGGCATCCACCCGACGCCAGTACTCGAGGGCCCGGTCCAGAACTTCGCCGTGCACCCCGGTGTGAAGGTGGCCGGTGATGGTGGACACCAGGCGGGCCCGGGCGTCGTCGTCCAGGACGTCTCGGTAGAGCAGGCCCGGCTGGACGAAGTCGTCGTCCTCCGATCGACCGGTGGCCGCGGATCGGGCGATCTCCCCGGCCACCTCCCAGGAGGGGTCCCTCTCTCCCGGGTCGCCCCGGGGGCCGCCGAACGAGTTCGGGGCATAGAGCGGATCCGGGGGGTTGCGATAGGCCATGGCCCCATCGGCGTTGTAGCTGTGCACTGCGGCCATGGGCGCGTTGATGGGGAGCTGCAGGTAGTTGGGCCCGATCCGGTAGCGGTGGGCATCGGGATAGGAGAAGAGCCGACCCAACAGCATCTTGTCGGGACTGGGCCCGATGCCCGTCACCATGTTGGCCGGCTCGAAGGCCGACTGCTCGACCTCGGCGAAGTAGTTTTCCGGGTTCCGGTCGAGCACCAAGCGCCCCACCGGGTGAAGCGGGTAGTCCTCGTGGGGCCACACCTTGGTCAGATCGAACGGGTTGAACCGGTAGTCCGCCGCCTCCTCGAACCCCATGACCTGCATGGAGAGGGTCCAGGAGGGGTGGTCGCCGGCGGCGATGGACTCGGCCAGGTCCCGTAGGTGGAAGTCGGGGTCCTCGGCGAGGGTGATCCGGGCCTCGGAGTCGGTCAGGTACCCGGCACCCTGGTCCGTCTTGAAGTGGTACTTGACCCAGAACCGCTCGCCGCCGCCGTTGATCCACATGTAGGTGTGCGAGCCGTAGCCGTTCATGTGCCGCCAGGTGCTCGGGATGCCCCGGTCCCCCATCAGAATGGTGACCTGGTGGGCCGACTCGGGCGACAGGGACCAGAAGTCCCACTGCATGTTGTTGTCGCGCAGATGGGTATCGGCCCGGCGCTTCTGGGAGCGGATGAAATCCGAGAACTTCTGGGGGTCGCGGACGAAGAAGACCGGAGTGTTGTTCCCGACCATGTCGTAGTTGCCCTGGTCGGTATAGAACTTGAGGGAGAAGCCCCGCGGGTCCCGCACCGTGTCGGCCGACCCCAGCTCCCCGGCCACGGTCGAGAAGCGGGCGAACACCTCGGTGCGGGCACCGGGGGCCAGGAAGTGCGCCTTGCACCACTCGGCGGCGTCCCCGTTGGCCTCGAAGAACCCGTGGGCGCCACCCCCTTTGGCGTGCACCACCCGCTCGGGCACCCGCTCCCGGTTGAAATGGGCCATCTTCTGGATGAGGTAGTGGTCTTGCAGCAGGATCGGGCCGTCGGGTCCCGCCGTCAGCGAGTGCTCGTCGCTCGCCGTGGCGATTCCGGCGTCGGTGGTGGTCACCGGGGCTGTTTCGGACATGGACTGGCTCCTCTCCTCGAAGTGGCGTTGGGTCTGGAGGTCCCTCGCTCCCTACGGTCACCGGGACACGATCCGATTCGGTGCACGGGAGTAGCCGCTAGACCAATACCCAGAAATGAGGGCCGCCAACCGGCACGGGCAGGCGGATCTGGTCGTGCCCACGGGGCCTGCGTGGGTGCCCGCCGGAGGGATCCGATCAGCCGCCGCGACCGGGCCCCGGGACCGACCGGCGGCCGTGCCAGACTCGGGGGTCCAAGGAGGACCCCGGTGCCCGACCCGAACACCTTGCCGACCGAACCCGGACGTTCATCCCGGGAGGAGAGGATCCTCGACGGCATCCGGGTGATCGACTGTTCCGAGGGGATGGCCGGCCCGGTGGCCTCGCTGCTCCTGGCCGAGGCCGGTGCCGACGTGGTCAAGGTGGAGGCACCGGAGGGGGACCCGACCCGGGCGTCTCCGGCCTTCCTCACCTGGAACCGGAGCAAACGGAGCGTCGTCCTCGACCTCGAGTCGCAGCGGGGTCGTTCCGATCTCCAGCGGCTGCTGGCCGGGGCCGACGTGCTGATCCACGGCTTCGGTCCGACCGCCGCCGAGCGGTACGGGTTGGATGACGCCAGCCTGCGGGCGACCCATCCCCGCCTGATCGGCTGCTCGGTGCTGGCCTGGCCGGCCGGACACCCGAGCGCCGACGGCGCGGTCGATGACCTGTTGGTCAGCGCCAGGCTCGGCCTGTGCGACGAGCAGCAGGGCCATCGTGACGGCCCGGTCTTCCTGCGGTTTCCCATCGGCAGCTGGTGTGCCGCCTACCTGGCGGCGATCGGCGTCATGGCTCGCCTGGTCCAACGGGCACGGGGCGGTGCCTCGGGAGGACCGGTCCACACCAGCCTGGCCCAGGGGGCCCTGTTGACGACCATGATGCACTGGGCCCGGGCCGAGGCGCCCGGGCCGATGTTCTCGTTCGGCCTCCCGAAGGAGCTCGTGCCCTCGCTGTTCGAGTGCGGGGACGGCGTCTGGATCCATCTCATGCGGTGCGCCGACACCGACTCCCCGCTCATGCGCCAGGGCCTGGCCTCCCTGGGTGCGGAGGGACTGGCCCGGGCCAACGAGGCCTGCCCGGGGCTGACCATGCCCGGGTTCCCGAACTTCGGGGCCAACCAACACCTCTTCCGGACCCGGCCCAGCCGCGAGTGGCTCGACGATTTCTGGACCCACGACATCCCCGCCCAGCCGGCGGCCGCCTTCGGGGCGATCCTGGCCGACCAACAGGCCCGGCTCAACGGCTACGTGACCCGGGTGGACGACCCCGGGCGCGGCACCATGGTCCAAGCGGGGACGCCGTTCTCGACCGAGCCCCCGTCCCGGATCACCTCGCCCGCCCCGCACCTCGGCCACCACACCGACGAGGTGTTGGGCGAGCCCCCGGCCACCCCCGTCGACCGGCCGGCCGCGCCCCGCTCCGACCCAGTGCGCTCGCCCCTCGAGGGACTCCGGGTGCTCGACCTGGGGAACTTCCTGGCCGGGCCGCTGAGCCCGATGTTGATGGCCGACCTGGGCGCCGACGTGGTCAAGGTCGAAGCCACCAGCGGTGACCAGATGCGGCCGATCCAGCGGGTCTTCGCCTCGTGCCAGCGGGGGAAGCGGGGGGTGGCGCTCGATCTCAAGTCCCCCGGGGCCCGGCCGGCCCTCGAGGCCCTGGTCCGATGGGCCGATGTGGTCCACCACAACCTGCGCATGCCGGCGGCCCGCCGGCTCGGCATCGACTACGACACCATCCGAGCCATCAACCCCGAGGTGGTCTACTGCCACACCAGCTCGTACGGCCCGAAGGGGGACCGAGCCGATTGGCCCGGGTACGACCAGCTGTTCCAGGCCTGCGCCGGATGGGAGGTGCTGGGTGGGGGCGAGGGGAACGATCCGATGTGGTTCCGATTCGGGTTCATGGATCACCTCTGTGCCATGGCCTCCACGGTGGCCACCCTGTTGGCGGTGCTCCACCGCGACCGGACCGGCCGAGGCCAGCAGGTCACCGCCTCGCTCCTCGGCGCCGGCGTGCTGACCAACAGCGAGACCTACCTGGACGCATCCGGCCGCCCGGCTCCGGTGGCCACCGTCGACCCCGAGCAGACGGGCACCTCCCCCGGTCACCGGCTCTACCGGCTGTCCGACGGTTGGCTGGCCCTGTGCGCCCGCACCGACCGGGAGTTGGCCCTGACCTGCTCGGTGCTGGGAGCGGCCGGGCCCGGACACCTCGAGGTCGTGCTGGCCGGGGCCGACTGCGATCCCACCATCGGGGCCCTGCGTGCGGCCGGCGTCTCCTGTGAGCCGGTCCGGACCGACCAGGGCGAGGCCTTTCTCGACGATCCCCTGATCCGCAGCCTCGATCTGGTGGCCTCGTACCCCCACGCCGAGTGGGGCCGACTCGAGCAGGTCGGTGCGCTGTGGGACTTCGGTGACCTCGAGGTGACGCTGGACCGGGCGCCGCCGGCGCTGGGCCAGCACACCGTCGACGTCCTCACCGCGGTCGGCCTG
>DATCBL010000397.1:0-3821 GCA_036511875.1 Acidimicrobiales bacterium | reverse complement strand
CGGGCCGGCCGGGACGTGCCCGAGGGCGGTTACGCCGGAGAGTACGTGACCGAACTGGCCGGGACCTACGACGGTCCCGAGGATGTGACCGTGGCCGGACGATGGGCAGCTGAGCACATCCTCGATCACATCCGGGCCACGCTGGAATCGGTGGGCATCGTCTTCGACGAGTGGTACAGCCAGGCATCCATCGAGGAGAGCGGCGCGGTCGACGAGACCATCGCCCTCCTGGCCGAGCGGGGCCTGGTCTTCGAGCAGGACGGGGCGACCTGGTTCCGGGCCACCGAGCTCGGGGACAGCCGGGACCGGGTACTGCGCAAGTCGGACGGCGATGCCACCTACCTGGCCGGAGACCTGGCGTACCACCGCGACAAATTCCTGGTCCGCGGCTTCGACCGGGTCATCGACGTCTTCGGCGCCGACCACCACGGCCAGGTGGCCAGCCTGAGGGCCGGGATCCAGGCGCTGGGCGTCGAGCCCGGACGCCTCGAGGTCAAGTTGGGCCAGATGGTCTCGCTGGTGGACGGGGACGAGTCGGTCAAGATGGGCAAGCGGGCCGGCAACGCCATCTCCCTCGACTCCCTGGTCGCCGACATCGGACCCGACGCCACCCGCATCCTCAGCCTGATGACCTCGCTCGACCAGGCCACCACGTTCGACCTCGCCTCGGTGCGGGCGCAGTCGGTGGAGAACCCGGTCTTCTACGTGCAGATGGCCAGCGCCCGGATCGGTGGCGTGGGCCGCAAGGCCGCCGAGCGCGGCATCGTGCGCTCCCCGCTCGGCGACGTCGACCTCGGGCTGCTCACCCATCCGAGAGAGCTGGAGCTGATCCGCTGCCTCGAGGAGCTGCCCGAGGTGGTGGCCGACGCGGCCGTGGACCGGGCCCCCACCAAGGTCACCACCTGGGTCCGTCGTCTGGCCGGCAGTTTCCACGGCTTCTACCACGACTGCCCGATCCTGGCCGATGACGTGGACCCGGCCCTCACCCAGGCCCGGTTGTGGCTGGTTGAGGCGACCCGGATCGGGCTGGCCATCGGCCTCGGGCTGCTCGGGGTGTCCGCACCGGAGTCCATGTGAGCGCCACCGACCGCCCGGACGGCGGGTCGGCCGGGGCACCGCCCCGGGGCGAGGCGTCCCCGCCCGGGCCGAGCGGACCGGTGGCCCCCGGCCTCCTCCCGCTCACCGCGGAGATCGACGCCGAGGGCCGGCTCCGGGTGGGCGGATGTGATCTGGTCGGCTTGGCCGAAGAGTTCGGAACCCCGTTGTTCGTCTACGACGAGGCCCACCTTCGGGTCCGGTGCCGCGAGGCGGTGGAGGCGTGGGGAGACGGTGTGGCCTACGCCACCAAGGCCTTCCTCTGCATGGCCATGGCCCGTCTGGCCGACGACGAGGGCATGTGCCTCGACGTGTCCACCGGGGGGGAGCTCCACGTGGCCCTGGCCGCCGGGGTCCCGGCCGACCGGCTCGTGCTCCACGGCAACAACAAGTCCGACGAGGAGCTGGCCGCGGCGCTGGCCGTGGGCGTGGGTCGGATCGTCGCCGACTCCTTCGACGAGCTCGACCGCCTCGAGCGGCTGGTGCCCGAGGCCCCGGTGGCCGAGGATCCTCACGGCGGCCCGCTGTCCCGGCCCCGGCCCCGGGTGCTGGCCCGGGTCACGCCCGGCGTGGAGGTGCATACCCACGAATTCGTGCGCACCGGCCAGGACGACTCCAAGTTCGGGTTCGGGCTGGCCTCCGGCGACGCCGCCCGGGCCGTCGACCGGCTCACCGAGATGGACCGGAGGGGGACGGTGGCGTTCGTCGGGATCCACGCCCACCTCGGGAGCCAGGTGTTCGCCCTGGCCCCGTTCGTTCAGGCCATCGAGCTCCTGGCCGACTTCTTCGCCCCGCTCGGCCTGCCCGAGCTGGTGGTGGGCGGGGGCCTCGGCGTTCCCTACGTGAACGGGGAGGAGGCGCCGCCCATGGCGCAGTGGGCCGGCGCGGTGCGCCAGGCGTGCCGGCGGGCGGGCATCCCCGACACCGTCCGGGTCACCGCCGAGCCCGGCCGCTCCATCGTGGCCGCCGCCGCCATCACCCTCTACCGGGTGGGGACGGTCAAGGACGTTCCCGGTCACCGGACCTACGTCTCCGTCGACGGGGGCATGAGCGACAATCCCCGCCCCGTGCTCTACGGCAGTGGCTACGAGGCCTTCCTGCCGCGGGAGCCCGGAGCCTCCCGCCCGGTGGCCGTCCGGGTGGTGGGCAAGCACTGCGAGACCGGGGACGTGGTGGTGTCGGAGGGCTTCGTCCCCGCCGACCTGACGGTGGGGGACATCCTGGCCACGCCGGTGACCGGGGCCTACGGTCACTCGATGGCCTCCAACTACAACAAGGTCCCCCGGCCGGCCGTGGTCTTCGTGGCCGACGGCGAGGCCCGCACCGTGGTCCGACGCGAGACCTTCGACGACCTGGTGCGGCTCGACGTCTGACCGACCGGTGATCGCCGGGGCCCCGGCCGGCCAGGCGGTAGCGTGACCTGGTGACCTCGTCCCCCCCTCCCGCCCACGCGGTCGCACCCGACCGCGTGGGCGCTCCCGACCGGGTGGTGCGCATCGCCGTGCTCGGATGCGGGAACGTGGGGTCGGCCCTGGTCGGGATCCTCCAGGACCGAGCCGAGGCGCTGGCCGTCCAGAGCGGGGCCCGGCTGGAGATCGCCGGCATCGCCGTCAACGACCTGACCGTGGCCCGGGCCGACCACGTCCCCGTCGACCTGGTGACCACGGACTCGGTCGGCCTGGTCTCGGACCCCTCGGTGGACGTGGTGGTGGAGCTCATCGGGGGTCTCGTGCCCGCCGGGGAGTTGGTCCGCAAGGCGCTGGAGACCGGCAAGCCGGTGGTCACCGCCAACAAGGCCCTGCTGGCCTCAGCCGAGGGGGTGACCCTGCGCACGCTGGCCAAGCACCAGGGCGTCGACCTGCTCTACGAGGCGGCCGTGGCCGGCGCCATCCCCCTGGTCCGGGCCCTGCGCGAGTCCCTGACCGGGGAGCGGATCCATCGGGTGATGGGCATCGTGAACGGCACCACCAACTTCATCCTGACCAAGATGAGCGAGCAGGGCGCCGACTACTCCGATGTGCTGGCCGAGGCCCAGGCCCTGGGCTTGGCCGAGCGCGACCTGACCGCCGACGTCGAGGGGTACGACGCGGCGGACAAGGCCGCCATCCTGGCCGGCGTGGCCTTCGGGTACGACGTGGCCGGTGCCGACGTGATGCGCGAGGGGATCACCGCGGTCCGGGCCGTCGACGTGGAGTTCGCCGAGCGCCTCGGGTACTCGGTCAAGCTGCTGGCCATCGTGGAACGGGCCGGCGAGGACGCCCTCTCGGTCCGGGTCCATCCCGCACTGGTCCCGAAGTCCCATCCCTTGGCCGGGGTCCGGGACGCCTTCAACGCGGTGTTCATCGAAGGGGAGGCGGCCGGGGAGCTGATGCTCTACGGCCAGGGTGCCGGAGGGTTGCCGACCGCCAGCGCCGTCGTGGGCGATGTCATCGATGCGGTGCGCAACCTCTCGGCCGGCACCACGGCACCCACCCCCGAACGCCGACCGGCCCGGCTCCTGCCCGAGCCCGAGCTGCGCAGCGAGTGCTACATCAGCCTCGACGTCACCGACCGCCCCGGGGTGCTGGCCGAGGTGACCAAGGTCTTCGGAGACCACGACGTCTCCATCCGGTCGATGGAGCAGGAGGGCTATGCCGGCGAGGCGCGGTTGTGCTTCCTCACCCACCTGGCCCGTGAGGGGGACGTGCGCGACACCCTGGCCGGTTTGGCCGGCCTTGACTCAGTGG
>DATCBL010000396.1:0-3436 GCA_036511875.1 Acidimicrobiales bacterium | reverse complement strand
CCCGACGGGACACCCGCAGAGGACGGAGCCAGCCGGCCCGTGACCCCGCGGCAGCGGCGGCGCCGCGTGGGCTCCCACCAGCTCCTGGCCCCACTGTCCTTTCGGCGTCGCCTGGCGGCCCTGGTCGTCGGGCTGGTGGGGTTCCCGCTCCTCACGTTGCTGCTGACCGCCGGCCGGAGCGGGGACAGCCTGGCGACCGCGCTCAGCTCGTATCTGGTGCTGGTGGTGGTGGTGGCGGCCACCGGCGGCGTGGCGCTGGCCATCGTGGCCGCCTTCGCCGGGTTTCTCCTGTCCAACTACTACTTCGCCCCCCCGATCCACACCTTCACTATCGCCGATACCCGTGACATCTTGGCCCTGGTCATGTTCCTGGTCACCGCCGGGGTGGTCAGCGTGCTGGTGGACCTCTCGGCCCGACGCACGGCAGCCGCCCTCCAAGCCAGGTCCGACGCCCACATGCTGGCCCGGGTGGCCGGCCGCCTGGTGGCCCCGGAAGGGAATCCGCTGCCCGCCCTCTTGGAGGAACTGGTGGTGGCGTTCCGGCTCGATGGTGCCGCCATTGTCGTCTCGCCGTCCGATCGACCGGCCAACGGAAACGCCCCGGGGGCCGCCGGGCTGGCACCGCGGGTCGGCGCGGTGGTGGCGTCCGCCGGCCATCCTCAGAGCCACGACCCCGGCGCCGCGGCGTTGGTCCTTCCGCTGACCGATCGGGAGGTCCTGACCCTCAGTGGTCCGACCTTGACGGCCGAGGACCGCGAGATACTCGCCGCCTTCGCCGCCCAGCTGGCCACGGTCCTCGAGAGCAACCGACTGCACGCCGAGGCGGCTGAGGCCGACACCTTGGCCCGGGCCAACCAGCTACGGTCGGCCCTCCTCGACGCCGTGAGTCACGATCTGCGCACCCCCCTGGCCTCGATCAAGGCGGCGTCGTCGAGTCTCCTGTCGGACCAGCTGACCTTCGGCCCCGACGAGAGCCAGGTCCTCCTGCGAACCATCGACGAGGAAGCCGACCGCCTCAACAGCCTGGTGGAGAACCTGCTGGACATGGGACGGATCCAAACCGGCTCGGTGGACGTGCTCGACACCGGTGCCGATGTGCGTGACGTGATCGACGCGGCGGTCGAGAGCCTGGGTCCGCGTGGCCAGTCGATTCCCGTCGATGTCGCCCCGGGCCTCCCCCGGATCCGGACCGATCCGGTGCTGCTGGAGCGGGCCGTGGCCAACCTGATCGACAACGCCCTCATCCATGCCGGTGGCGTCGGCCTCCGGGTCGAGGCCGGTGCCGTCGCCGGCCGAGTCGACGTCCGGGTCATCGATCGGGGCCCGGGAATCCGGCCTGAACATCGTGACCTGGTGTTCCGACCCTTCCAGCGACTCGGCGATTCGGACAACCACGCCGGCGTGGGCCTGGGCCTCGCCGTAGCCCGGGGGTTCGTCGAGGCGGTCGGTGGCGACTTGGACGTCGAGGACACCCCGGGAGGGGGCACCACCATGGTGGTGCGACTCTCACGAGTGGACGGGGCCCGGCCTCCCGTCCCGGACGCGGCCGACCGACCCGACAGTGCGTCAACCGAGCCCACGTCTCAGCCCACCCCGGCGACATGAGCGGTCCCGACCCCACCCCGGAGACCGGGGCCGAGAACGGCACCAAGGTGCTGGTCTGCGACGACGACGCTTCGTTGCTGCGGGCGCTCAAGATCAGTCTCACCGCCCGGGGGTACGAGGTGGTGGTGGCCCGGACCGGTGAGGCGGGGCTGGACCTGGCCGCCCACCGGCGCCCCGACGTGATCCTGCTCGATCTCGGCCTCCCGGGCATCGACGGCGTCGAGGTGGTCCGGGGCATCCGGGGATGGAGCACCGCCCCGATCATCGTCCTGTCCGCCCGGCACCAGAGCGTGAGCAAGGTGGAGGCGCTCGACGCCGGGGCCGACGACTACGTCACCAAGCCGTTCGGCATGGACGAACTGCTGGCCCGGCTCCGGGCGGTGCTCCGGAGGGTCACGACCGGCGACGAGGAGCCCCGGGTGGAGACGGACGATTTCACCATCGACCTGGTGGCCAAGCGGGTGACCCGGGACGGAGAGGACGTCCACCTCACCCCCAAGGAGTGGGACATCGTCGAGGTCCTGGTCCGCAACCCCGGCCGGCTGGTGTCCCAGCGCCAGCTCCTCCACGACGTCTGGGGACCCCAGTACGAGACAGAGTCGGAGTACCTGCGGGTCCTGATGGGCCGGGTCCGGCGCAAGCTGGAGGTGAACCACTCCCGCCCTCGTCACTTCCGGACCGAGCCGGGGATGGGGTACCGCTTCGAGCCCTGACGGCCACCGCTCCTAGGATCGCCGCCATGGACCGGGCCACCGTCGATACCTACGACCGGCGGGGGCTGCAGTGGGCCGCCACCCACGGCACCGCCGGTCGGCGGTCCGAGGCCGAGGCCTTCGCCGCCCGGGTGGGACCCGGCGCCCTGCGCCTCGACGCGGGCTGCGGAGCCGGGCGCTACCTCCCGTACCTCGGGACCCCGGTGGTGGCCCTCGACGCCTCGACAGCCATGCTCGGCGAGTGCCGCCGGCAGGTCCCCGACGCCCTCTACGTCCTCGGCGACGTGGAGCACCTGCCCTTCGCCCGGGGGGCGATCGCCGGGGCGTGGTCGTGGATGACCCACCTCCACGTGCCCCGGCTCCGACTTCCCCTGGCCCTGTGGGACCTCCACCGGGCCATGGCCCCGGGCAGCCCGTTCGAGGTGCAGGTGCTGGAGGGCGAGTACGAGGGCGACGAGCTGCCCGGGGACGAGGTCGGGGGCCGGTTCTTCACCGCCTGGAGGCCGGAGCGTCTGGCCGACGTGGTCACCGGAGCCGGGTTCGACGTCGACCGGGGCTCGCTCGCGGTGTCCGGGGACGAGGTCCGGCTGCGGGCGGTGCGGGCCCGCACCCTGGCCGACACCGTCGGCCCGGGGATGCGGCTGTTGGTGTGCGGGGTCAACCCCTCGTGGTACTCGGCCGATGCCGGGGTGGGCTATGCCCGCCCGGGCAACCGCTTCTGGCCCGCGGCGATGGCCGCCGGCATCGTGACGGTCGATCGGGACCCGGTGGCGGCGCTGGTCCACCACGCGGTGGGCATGACCGACTTCGTCAAACGGCCCAGCCGGACTGCGGCCGAGGTCACCGGGGCCGAGTACCGCCGGGGCTTCGAGCGGGTCGAGCGCCTGGTGGCGTGGCTCCGCCCCGGCGCGGTCCTCTTCACCGGGCTCTCCGGCTGGCGGGACGTGGTCAATCCGAAGGCGGTGGCCGGCGTCCAGCCCGAGGCCATCGGGGGGCGTCCGGCCTACGTGATGCCGTCGACCAGCGGCCTCAACGCCCGGACCCCGCTGGCCGACCTGGCCGACCACATGCGGGCGGCGTGGGCGCTCGGCGGCTCGGGCTGAGCCCCCGAGAGGTCG
>DATCBL010000395.1:0-7386 GCA_036511875.1 Acidimicrobiales bacterium | reverse complement strand
CGTCGGCTCCGGCCGCCATCACCTCGGGGGCCTCTCCTTGCAGGGCCCGCCGGCCGACGCGCCGGCCGACCAGGGGGCGGAGCACCCCTTGGAGCAGGTCGCCCACCGCGGCGACCCCGTCCAGGGTGTCGAGGGCCCCCGACGCCGCGGCGTCCAGCAGCGGGCGGGCGGTGGCGGCCAGGGCCCGGAAGCGCCCGGGCCCGATCTCCACGCCCAGACTGTCGGTCATCACCTCTTCCACCGCGTGGGCCTCGTCGAACACCACCACCTGGTGGGGCGGGAGGACGGCCCCCCCGCTGGCCAGGTGGGCCCCGTACAGGTGGGTGTTGACCACCACCACGTCGGCCTCGGCCGCCCGAGCCCGGGCCGCCTCGGCGAAGCACTCGTGGCCGGAGGGACAGCGGAAGGCCCCGGGGCACTCGCGGGCGGTGGTCGAGACCATGGCCCAGGCCCGGAAGTGGGGCTCGAACTCCAGTTCGGCCCGGTCGCCGGTGGGGGTGTCGTCGGCCCAGCGCACCAGGCGCCGAACCTGGTCGCCGAGCCGGCCCACCTCGGCCGGGTCGTCGGGCGCCGCGACGGGACCGTCGGCCCCGGTCGCCGCCGGGGTCAGCGGGTCGTCGGCGTCGGGGGGGTCGGCGGAGCCGGGCTGCAGGGTCAGCTGCTCCCCCCGCCCGCCGATCTCCGCCACCCGCTGGCGGCACACGTAGTTGCTCCTCCCCTTCAGCACGGCGAAGGAGACGTGGCGGTCGATGGCTTCGGACACCAGGGGGAGGTCGTTGTGGGCCAGCTGGTCCTGGAGGGCCTTGGTGGCGGTGGCCACCACGATCCGCTCGCCGGAGAGGGCGGCGGGGATCAGGTAGGCCAGGGACTTGCCGGTGCCCGTCCCGGCCTGGACCACCAGGTGGCGCCGGTCCTCGATGGCGCGCCCGACGGCCACGGCCATCTGCTGTTGCCCGACCCGGGACTCGCCTCCGCCCGGCAGTCGGGCCGCCACCGCGGCGAGCGTGGCGGTCACCTCGTCGGACATGCACCGACCCTATCGGTGCCCCCGACCCCGCCCCGACGGGTCGGCGCTCGGCCGATCGCCTGCCGCGACCACGGGCTCAGTGCCACTCGACGGCCAGCCCCACGGCCACGCCGAGGCCCACCACCACGATGACCCACCGCAGCAGCGGGGCGGGCAGCCGCCGCCCGTACCGCCCGCCCACCTGGCCCCCGATGATCGAGCCGGCGGCGATCAGGCCGACCACCGACCACGAGATGGAGGTGGTGGCGATGAAGAACAGGCCGGCGATCCCGTTGACCAGGAGGGCCAGCACGTTCTTGGCGCCGTTGAGCCGCTGGAGGTCGTCGTCGATGAAGATGGCCAGCAGGGCGATGAGGATGACCCCCTGGGCGGCGCCGAAGTAGCCGCCGTAGACCCCGGTGAGGAACACGCCGGCCAGCAGCCACCCGCCCCCGTGGGCCCGGCGGGAACCGCGGCGCTCCAGCCCGGCGCTCATCCGGGGCTGGGCGGCCATGAGCAGCGCGGCCACGGCGATGAGGACCGGGACGGCGGCCTTGAACACGCTGTGGGGGAGGGAGAGGAGCAGCACGGCGCCGGTCAGGCCGCCGGCCAACGAGGCCATGCCCAGCCGGGCCACCCGATGGCGCTGGCCGGCCAGCTCCCGCCGGTAGGCCACCACCCCGCTCACGCTGCCGGGGACCAGGCCGACGGTGTTGGACACGTTGGCCAGCACCGGGGGGTAGCCCAGTGCCAGCAGGGTGGGGAAGGTGATGAGCGATCCCGACCCCACGATGACGTTGACCGTCCCGGCCGCCAGTCCGGCGGCGAAGATGGCCAGGGCGTCCAGCGGAGACATGGGGAGGGTCTAGCCCCCCCCAGCGGGGAGGCTCAACCATCGGGGTCGCCATCCCGACCGCGGACCGGCCACAGCGGGCGCGGCCAGGCACGGGTCACGGTGCGGAGGCGATAGGTTCGCAGGGTGCAACCGGACCAGCCAGGACCCGTCGTCACCGAGGAGCCGCGTCGGCCCACGGTGTCGGCGTCCGACCTCGCCGGAGGCCCAGTCCCCTCCCACGTGGCCTGTGTCATGGACGGGAACGGACGGTGGGCGGCGCGCCGGGGACTGCCCCGGACCGACGGCCACGCCGCCGGGGAGGCGGCCCTGCTCGACGCGGTGGAGGGCGCCCTCGACCTCGGCATCCCGTGGATCACCATGTACGCCTTCTCCACCGAGAACTGGCGGCGCCCGGCCGACGAGGTGCGCTACCTGATGGGCTTCAACGAGAGCCTGCTGATGCGCCGGCGGGACGAGTTGCACGACAAGGGGGTGCGGATCCGCTTCGCCGGCCGGAGGGACTGGCGGGTCCCCAAGCGGGTGCTGCGGCGGATGGACGAGTCCATCGAGCTGACCAAGGGCAACCGCCGGTGCACCCTGACCATGGCCTTCAACTACGGGGGCCGGGCCGAGATCGTCGACGCGGTCAGACGCCTGGTGGCCGACGGGGTGCCCGAGGACAAGATCAGCGAGAAGGCCATCCGGTCGCGGCTCTACTTCCCCGACCAGCCCGATCCCGACCTGGTCATCCGGACGTCGGGCGAGCACCGCATCTCCAACTTCCTGCTGTGGCAGCTGGCCTACAGCGAGCTGGTCTTCGACGACGTGCTGTGGCCGGACTTCCGCCGGGGCCACCTGTTCGAGGCGGTGCGGGACTTCCAACAGCGCCAGCGCCGCTACGGGGGCGTGCAGTGAGCCGGGCCCCGAGGTCGGCGCGTTGGCCGGGGGAGGGAGCGTCCCGCCCCCGGGACGACCGCGGCGGGGTGTGGATCGTCACCGGTCTCGTGCTCGGCGCGGTGGTCTACGCCGGCATGGTCCTGATGGTGGTGGCCGGGGTCACCGCGGTGGTGCCGCTGGTGGTCATCCCGCCGGTCTTGGTGGCCCTGATCGGCGCCAACAGCCTGCTGGGGGGAGGGCGGAGCTACGGACGATCGCCGGGCCGGTCGGTGGGCCCGGGCCCGGCCCCGGCCCCGCTCCCGTCCCGGGGCCCCGACGGGGCGATCCCCACCGATCCGTCCCCCCCCGACGGGAGCACGGTGGGCCGGGAGCCCTCGGGGCCCCGATGACCCTCTTCCGGGACCGGGGCATGGTGCTGCGCACCATCCGCCTGGGCGAGGCGGACCGGATCGTCACCCTGATGACCGAGGAGCACGGCAAGGTGCGGGCCGTGGCCAAGGGGGTGCGCCGGACCACCTCCAAGTTCGGCTCGCGGCTCGAGCCGCTCAGCCACGTGGCCCTGCTCGGGTGGCAGGGACGGGGCGACCTCGACACCATCAACCAGGTCGAGGTGATCGACACCAACCGGGCCGTGCGCGAGGACCTCGACCGGATGGCCGCGGCCATGTCCATGCTGGAGGTGGTCGACCAGATCGGCCAGGAGCGCCACGCCAACCCCCGCCTCTACGAGATGCTGGTCGGGGCCATCACCGCCCTGGCCGAGCAGAGCTCGCCCATGGTGGCCCCGGCCTTCTTCTTGAAGGTCCTGGCCCTCGAGGGATCGGCGCCCGTCCTCGACGGGTGCGTCACCTGCGGGGAGGACGACCCCGACCTGCTGGTGGCCTTCGACCTCACCGAGGGCGGGGTCCTGTGCCGGAGCTGTCGCCGGGGGCGGCCGCTCTCCCCCGATGGCCTGGCCCTCCTGCGCCGCACCCTGGGCGGGGGCCTGTCCGGGGTGCTGGCCGAGCCCCGCTCGGCGGTCACCGACGAGATCACCGCCCTGGCCACCGAGGCCATGGAGGCCCACCTCGACCGCCGCCTCCGGTCGGTGCACTCGAGCCAGGTGTCCTGACGTGGCCCTCGCCGTCGGGGGGGGCCTGGCCCGTCCTGTGAGCACCGACCCTCCCTTCGGGGTCTACGTGCACATCCCGTTCTGCCGCGCCCGGTGCGACTGCTGCGCCTTCGCCACCTACACCGACCGGGACCACCTGATGGAGTCCTACGCCGCCGCCTGCCGGGTGGAGCTGGGCCGGGCCCGCGGCGAGGAGGGGATGCCCCCGGCCTCCTCGGTCTTCTTCGGCGGGGGGACGCCGTCCCGGCTGCCGGCCGACCTGCTGGTGGCGATCCTCGACGCCGTCCCGAGGCGCCCCGGGGCCGAGGTCACCGTGGAGTGCAACCCCGAGGACGCCGACCCGGTCCGGCTGGCCGCCTACCGGGCCGCCGGGGTCACCCGTATCTCCCTCGGGGTGCAGTCGACGGTGCCCCACGTGCTGGCCGGGTTGGGCCGGCGCCACGGGTCCGACCGGGCCGTCGAGGCGGCGCGGGCGGTGGCCGGGGCCGGCTTCGAGTCCTGGAGCATGGACCTGATCATCGGGGGGGCGGGCGAGACCGACGCCGACTGGGAGCAGAGCCTGGCGGACGTGCTCGGGCTGGCGTCGCCCCCGCCCCACCTGAGCGCCTACTCCCTCACCGTGGAGCCGGGGACCCCCCTGGCCGCGGCCCCCGACCGCCACCCCAACGACGACACCCAGGCCGGCCGGTACGAACGGGCCGACCGCATCCTCTCCGGGCACGGCTACCGGTGGGAGGAGATCTCCAACTGGGCCCTCCCGGGCCACGAGTGCCGGCACAACGGCCTCTACTGGGACCAGGGCGACTACCGGGGGATCGGCTCGGCCGCCCACTCCCACCGAGGCGGGCGGAGGTGGTGGAACCTCCGGACGCCCGACCGCTACGTGGCCGCGGTCGAGGCCGGACGGCCGGTGCGCGCCGGTGAAGAGGTGCTCTCCGACGAGCAGCGGCGGTTCGAGGCCCTGGCCCTGTCGCTCCGCACCCGGCTCGGGGTCCCGCTCGACGCCCTGCCCGACCGTCCGGAGCTGGAGGGGCTGGTCGACCGCTCGGGCGGTCGGGCGGTGCTCACCGTCCGGGGCCGACTGCTGGCCAACGCGGTGACCGCCCGACTCCGAACCGACGGCCCGGCCCGGATCGGCGCCGAGGCGGTCGGAGTCACCGCGACGGGCGGGGCCGGGGCGAGGGCCCCGGGGTCAGCCGGTACGATGCCACCCGATGCCTGACCCGGAAGCTCCTCCCGACGCGCCCGACGACCTCATGGAGAAGGTGATCTCGCTGTGCAAGCGGCGCGGCTTCATCTTCCAGTCGGCCGAGATCTACGGCGGCTTCCGCTCCACCTACGACTACGGGCCCGTCGGGGTCAACCTGTTGCGCAACGTCAAGCAGGCCTGGTGGGAGGCCATGGTCCAACGCCGGGACGACGTGGTCGGGCTGGACGCGGCCATCCTCTCGCCGCCGGCGGTGTGGGAGGCCTCGGGCCACCTGGCCAACTTCACCGACCCCCTGGTCGACTGCCGGAGCTGCCGCCAGCGGTGGCGCCAGGACAAGATCGGCGGGGTCTGCCCCAACTGCGGCTCCACCGAGTTCACCGAGGCCCGGGCGTTCAACCTGATGTTCAAGACCCACGCCGGGCCGCTGGAGGACGAGGGGGCGGTGGCCTACCTCCGGCCCGAGACGGCCCAGGGCACGTTCATCAACTTCGCCAACGTGCTCCAGACCACCCGCAAGAAGCCGCCCTTCGGCATCGCCCAGGTGGGCAAGTCGTTCCGCAACGAGATCACCCCCCAGAACTTCGTCTTCCGGACCCGGGAGTTCGAGCAGATGGAGATGGAGTACTTCGTCCCGCCGGCCGAGGCGCCGCGGTGGTTCGAGTACTGGCTGGACGAGCGGTTCCGTTGGTACACCGACCTGGGCATGCCGGCCGAGCAGCTCCGTCTCCGCCACCATGCCGAGGACGAGCTGAGCCACTACTCGGCGGCCACCGCCGACGTCGAGTTCCTGTTCCCGTGGGGGTGGGACGAGCTCGAGGGCATCGCCAACCGGACCGACTTCGACCTGAAGGCCCACGCCGAGGCGTCGGGGGAGCGGCTCGAGTACTTCGACCCGGCCTCCGGCGAGCGGTACGTGCCCTACGTGATCGAGCCCGCCGCCGGGGCCACCCGGACCATGATGGCCTTCCTGCTGTCCGCCTACCACGAGGACGAGGTCGGGGGCGAGGCCCGGACCGTGCTCCGGCTCCACCCGAGACTGGCCCCCTACCAGGTGGGGGTCCTCCCCTTGTCCAAGAAGGAGACCCTCGAACCGCTGGCCCGCGAGGTCCTGGCCTCGCTCCAGCCCCACTTCATGTGCGACTTCGACCTGACCCAGTCCATCGGGAAGCGGTACCGGCGCCAGGACGAGGTGGGCACCCCGTGGTGCGTGACCGTCGACTTCGACTCGCTGGACGACCGGGCGGTGACGGTGCGGGAACGCGACACCACCGAGCAGGTCCGGGTGCCGGTGGACGGGCTGGTGGCCGAGCTGCGGGCCCGGATGGATCGGGCCTGAGGGCCGACACCGGCGGGAGGTCTCGACCCCGGTCGAGGTGACCCCGCCCCCGGGCCGATGACGACGGCCCGCCGACGGGCCGATGACGACGGCCCGCCCCGGGCGGGACCGGGACCGGGGGGCCCGGCCCGTCGATGGTCCCGACACCTGCCAGGTAGGCTGGCGTCTCTGGGCCGGTGCACGTCGTCCGGCCCGGGCCGCACTCCGAGACCAGTCCGGGAGACCCTGCACCGATGCCCTTCGTCTTCGACTTCGACCATGCCCACCGGAAGCCTCCCATGGAGATGAAGGACCTCCTCGGGGGCAAGGGGGCCAACCTGGCCGAAATGACCTCGGTGCTCCACCTCCCGGTGCCGCCCGGCTTCACCATCGGCGCCACCGCCTGCCGGAGCTACATGGAGGGGGGCTGGCCCGACGGGCTGACCAGCGAGGTGGCCAAGGCCCGGGCCCGCCTGGAGAAGCAGATGGGCAAGCGGATCGGCGACCCGGGCGACCCGCTGCTGGTGTCGGTGCGATCCGGGGCCAAGTTCTCCATGCCCGGGATGATGGACACCGTCCTCAATCTCGGCCTCAACGACCACTCGGTCGAGGGCCTGGCCAAGCAGACCGACGACGAGCGGTTCGCCTTCGACTCCTACCGCCGGTTCATCGCCATGTACGGGCGCATCGTGCTGGACATCCCCGGCGAGGAGTTCGACGCCCTGCTCGACGCGGCCAAGGAGTTGGCCGGCACCACCTCCGACGCCGGGGTTCCCGTCGAGCTCCTCCGCTACCTGGTCGACGCCTATCAGCAGATCGTGGAGCGCCACACCGGCACGCCCTTTCCTCAGGATCCCGACGAGCAGCTGCGGGGGGCCATCGAGGCCGTCTTCGCCTCGTGGGACGGGCCGCGGGCGGTGGCCTACCGGGTGCGCGAGCGCATCGCCCACGACCTCGGCACCGCGGTCAACGTGCAGGCCATGGTGTTCGGCAACCGCGACGACACCTCGGG
>DATCBL010000394.1:0-5110 GCA_036511875.1 Acidimicrobiales bacterium | reverse complement strand
GCCGTGGTCGGCCAGGTAGTGACCGGCCGGAGTGGAGGGGCTTATGTTCCCGGCCGGCGAGATGTGGTCGGTGGTCACGCTGTCGCCCAGGACGGCCAGCACCCGCGCCCCCTCCACCTCGGTGACCGGGGCCGGGTCCATGGACAGGCCCTCGAGGAAGGTCGGCCGGAGGACGTAGGTGGACCCGTGGTCCCAGCTGAAGGTGTTGCCGGTCGCCGTCGCCACCGACTTCCACCGGTCGTCGCCATCGAACACGGCGCGGTACCGCTGGCGGAACATGTCCGAGGTGAGCGAGGTGCGGATGGCCTCGGTGACCTCCTCGGGCGTGGGCCACAGGTCGGCCAGCAGGACCGGCCGGCCGTCCCCGTCGGTGCCCAGGGGGTCGGTGGTCAGGTCGATGTCCATGGTGCCGGCTAGGGCATAGGCCACCACCAGGGGGGGCGAGGCCAGATAGTTCATCCGGACGTCGGGGTGGATCCGTCCCTCGAAGTTGCGGTTGCCGGACAGCACCGAGGCCACCGACAGGTCGCGGTCGTGGACCACCTCGGACACCCCGGTGAGCAGCGGCCCCGAGTTCCCGATGCAGGTGGTGCAGCCGAAGCCGACCAGGTCGAAGCCCAGACCGGCCAGGGGCTCGGTGAGCCCGGCCCGGTCGAGGTAGTCCATGACCACCCGCGACCCGGGGGCCAGGCTGGTCTTGACCCAGGGCTTGGGGGCGAGGCCCCGCTCGACGGCCCGCTGGGCCACCAGGCCCGCGGCCACCATCACCTGGGGGTTGGAGGTGTTGGTGCAACTGGTGATGGCCGCCACCACCACCGCGCCGTCCTCCACGCTGGCCGTCGTGCCGTCGGCCAGGGTGGCGGGTCCCGACCGGGGCTCCCGGCCGAGGGCGGTCCGGTAGGAGGTGCCGGCGCCGGCCAGGGTGACCAGGTCCTGGGGGCGGGACGGTCCGGCGATGCTGGGCACCACGGTGGACAGGTCGAGCTCGATGGTCTCCGAGTAGACCGGCTCGACCCCTCCCACCACGTGGAACATGCCCTGCTCCTTGGCGTAGGCCTCCACCAGGTCCACGTGCGGGTCGTCCCGGCCGGTGAAGCGCAGGTAGTCCAGCGTGACCTGGTCGATGGGGAAGATGGCGCAGGTGGCCCCGTACTCCGGCGACATGTTGCCGATGGTGGCCCGGTTCTCCAGGGGCACGGCGGCGACGCCCGGGCCGAAGAACTCGACGAACTTGCCGACCACGCCGTGCTGGCGGAGCAGGTGGGTGATGGTCAGGACCAGGTCGGTGGCCGTGGTGCCGGCCGGCTGCTGGCCGGTGAGGCGGAAGCCGACCACCGGCGGCAGGAGCAGCGACAGCGGTTGGCCGAGCATGGCGGCCTCGGCCTCGATGCCGCCGACGCCCCAGCCCAGCACCCCGAGGCCGTTGACCATGGTGGTGTGGGAGTCCGTCCCGACCAGGGTGTCGCAGTAGGCCCGGCCGTCGTCGGTGGCGAAGACCACCCGCGACAGGTACTCCAGGTTGACCTGGTGGCAGATGCCGGTGCCCGGGGGCACCACCCGGAAGCCGTCGAAGGCCTGCTGCGCCCAGCGCAGCAGCTGGTAGCGCTCGATGTTGCGCTGGTACTCGATGTCCACGTTCTCGTCGTAGGCCCCGGCCCGGCCCGAGACTTCGGCGATGACCGAGTGGTCGATGACCAGCTCCACCGGCACCAGGGGATTGACCTTGGCCGGGTCCCCGCCCAACGCCTCGAGGGCGTCGCGCATGGCGGCCAGGTCGACCACGCCGGGCACCCCGGTGAAGTCCTGCATGAGGACCCGCTCGGGGGTGAGGGCGATCTCCGCGGCGTCCTCGCTCCCGAAGCCGTGCCGCTCGGGATGGTTCCCCCACCCGGCCACGGCCTCAATGTCGACGGGACGGACGGCCAGCCCGTCCTCGTGGCGGAGCAGGTTCTCCAGCACCACCTTGATGGAGTAGGGGAGCCGGGCCACGTCGAACCGGTCGGCCAGGGCGTTGATCCGGTAGATCTCATAACTGGTGTCGCCCACGGACAGCGAGCCGCGGGCGCCGAAGGAGTCGGGCCCGCCGGAGGAGGGGGTCTGTGCCATGTTCCCCATTGTGCCACCGGTCCGACCCGGGCGAACCGGGCCCGCCCGTCCCGGCTCAGGTGCGGTTGCGGTAGCGCCGGACGGCCAGCGGGATGAGCACGATCAGCAGGCCGATGGTCCAGGCCAGGGTCTGGATGACCCATTTGGCGGTGGGCCCTCCGATCATCAGGGCCCGGCAGGCGCTGACCGTCACGCTCACCGGCTGGTAGGTGGCGAAGCCCCGCAGCCAGCTGGGCAGATACATGAGGGGGACGAAGGCCGACGAGACGAAGATCAGCGGGAACAGGATGGGGAACGACATGACCTGGGCGGCCTCACTGGTGGGCGCCGACAGCCCGATGACCGCGAAGCCCCACGACAGGGCGTAGGCGAAGAGCAGGATGAGCAGGACCGCGGCCATGTAGGCCAGGACGCCGGTGGTGGGTCGGAAGCCCACGGCCAGTCCCACCCCGGTGATGATGATCACCGTGATGACGTTGCGGACCATGTCGGCCGAGGTCCGTCCGGTCAGCACCGCCGAGCGGGACATGGGGAGCGCCCGGAACCGCTCGATGATGCCCTTCTGGAGGTCCTCGGCCAGGCCGATGCTGGTGCTCACCGCGCCGAAGGCCACGGTCTGCACGAAGACGCCGGGCATCAGATAGTTCACGTAGCTGGCCCCGGGGACCTTGATGGCCCCGCCGAACACGTAGGTGAACAGCAGGACGAACATGATCGGCTGCACGGTCGAGAAGAACAGCTGCTCGGGGATGCGCAGGAGGGCCAGCAGGTTCCGCTGGGTGATGGTGAGGGTGTCCAGCACCGCCCAGCGCAGCCGGGAGACGACCGAGTTGGAGGGGGGTGCTGCCGAGACGGTGGGGACGGAGATGGTGGTGGTCATGAGAGCTCTCCAGTGACGACGGGCATGGCTTCGCTGGCGGCCCTCCGTCGGGATCGGCCACGCCTCTTCTTGTCCTGGTCCTCGACGTCCACGGTCTCGTCCTCGGCCCTCCGGCCGGTCAGGCCCAGGAAGACGTCGTCCAGGCTGGGCTCCCGCAGGGTGAACGCCGCCGGGATGACCCCGGCCTGGTCGAGCAGGCGGAGGCCGGCCATGGCCGAGCTCGGACCGTCGTCCACCGTGACCTCGACCACGGAGCCGTTGACCGTCGGGGTGTGCGACCCGAGGGACCCGAACAGCTCGGTGGTCCGGCGGGCGTCGTCCAGGGTGTCGAGGCCCACCTCGAGCACGGTCGCCCCCAGATTGGCCTTGAGCTGGCTCGGGGTCCCTTCGGCGATGACGTGCCCGTGGTCGATGACCACCAGGTCGGAGGCCAGCCGGTCGGCCTCCTCGAGGTACTGGGTGGTGAGGAGGACGGTGGTCCCTTCCCCGACCAGCCGCTCGATGACCTCCCACAGGTCGTTGCGGCTCTGGGGGTCGAGCCCGGTGGTGGGCTCGTCGAGGAAGAGCACGGTGGGCCGGGCCACCAAGGCCGCGGCCAGGTCGAGGCGTCGGCGCATGCCGCCCGAATAGGTCTTGAGCGGGCGGTCGGCCGCCTCGACCAGGTCGAACTGCCTGAGCAGCTCGGTGGCCCGGGTGGTCACGAAGGAGGCATCCAGGTGGTTCAGCCTCCCGACCATCCGCAGGTTCTCCCGACCGGTCAGGTTCTCGTCCACCGCGGCGTACTGGCCGGCCAGGCCGATGAGGCTCCGGACCAACGAGGCCTTCTTCACCACGTCGTGACCCAGCACCCGGGCCGACCCGCCGTCGGATCTGAGGATGGTGGTCAGGATGCGCACCGCGGTGGTCTTCCCCGACCCGTTGGGCCCGAGGAGGCCGAAGACGGTCCCTTCGTCGACGTTGAAGGTCACCCCGTCCAGGGCACGGACCTCGTGCTTGCCGGTGAAGGTCTTCTCGAGGCTGTCGGCTTCGATGGCGTACGGCATGGCCGGGCAAGTCCTGACTGGTCGGGTTTGGGGGACCGGGCGGTGGTGGCCCGCCCCGGCGGGCACCCCGGGAAGGCCGGCGTGGGGCGCCGGTGCCACGGGGTACCCGGCATCTTATGACGGACCGGCCCCGGCTCGACACATCGCCGATCCTCGGCCGATAGCCTCGGGGCATGCGCAAAGGCGACCAGGCCCCGGACTTCGAGCTGCCCGACGAGGACGGGAAGCCGAGGCGACTCAGCGAGCTGGCCGCGTCGGGACCGGTCGTCCTGTTCTTCTATCCCGCGGCGATGACCCCGGGCTGTACCGCCGAGAGCTGCCACTTCCGGGACATGAAGGCCGAGTTCGAGGCGGTGGGCGCCCAGCGGGTCGGGATCAGCGCCGACCAGGTGGAGAAGCAGAAGCGGTTCTCCGACAAGCACTCGTTCGACTACCCCCTGCTCTCCGACCCCGACGGGGCGGTGGCCACACAGTTCGGGGTGCGGCGGCGGTTCACGAAGCTGTCCCCGACCAAGCGGGCGACGTTCGTCATCGGGCCCGACCTCAAGGTGATCGAGGTGATCCAGAGCGAGGTGCGGATGAACGTGCACGCCGATCGGGCCCTCGAGGCGCTCCGGGCCAACGCCGCCGCCTGACCGCCGGCGGCTCCCGGGCCGCCAGGTGTCCCCGCTCGGCGCACGCTCCGATGGGATGCTGTTCGGATGGAGGTACGGCCCCTGACGGACCATCGGGCGTCGAACCCGCCCCGATGAGCCCGGTGCCGGGGTCGGGGCGGATGGAGCAGCTGGCCCAGGCGGTGGCCGAACGGGTGGTCAGCATCGTGATGGACGCCATCGATATCGACGCGCTGCTCGAGCGGATCGACGTCGACGCCCTGGTCTCGAGGGTCGACGTCGACGGAGTGGTGAGCCGGGTCGACGTGGAGAAGATCATCGAACGGGTGGACGTCGAGAAGATCATCCAGCGGGTCGACATCGATGCGCTCATGGAGCAGACCGAGCTGGGAAGCATCATCGCCCGGTCGACCAGCGGGGTGGCCTCCGAGGTGCTCGATGTGATCCGGGCCCAGGGCGTCGGCCTC
>DATCBL010000393.1:0-2371 GCA_036511875.1 Acidimicrobiales bacterium | reverse complement strand
TCGGGTAGGGATCCCGGATGGAGCCCGAGACCGTGTCCTCCAGCTCGAAGGGGTCGAAGCGGGCCGGCGCCCCGGATGCGTCGATCGTTCCTGTCGTCTCCAGCGCCATGGACCAACTCCCTCGCTGCGCGGGCCCGGTGGCCCCGCCGGAGAGCTTAGGCCAAACGATCGTTTGGTACCATCCAACGTTCGTTCGCGGGCGGGAATCGGCCCTCGCACCGGCCAGCGACCACAATGGGGAGGTGACCCCCACCCCCCGTGAGCCCGCCCCCCGATCCGAGGGCACCGGTCAACGCCAGCACATCCTCTCCACCGCCCTCTCCCTCATGGCCCAGCAGGGGGTGGACGGGACCAGCATGCGGAACCTGGCCACGGCGACCGGTCTCAATGTGGCCTCGCTCTACCACTACTTCCCCTCCAAACGGGACCTGCTGGTGGCCGTGCTGGAGGAGCGCGGCTTCGTGGACGACCCCACGGCCTCCCACCCGTCCCTGTCCCGGGACCCGGCCACCGGACTGGCCGACCTGTTGAACGACATCCTGCAGTCCATGCTCGAGGTGGAGGACTTCATCCGCCTGATGATGGGTGAGGTGATGCGGGGGGACGACACCGCCTTCGCCGTCGGGAACGACCTGTTCGCCGCCACCCAGGCCTCGCTGGAGCGCTGGCTCGACGAGCAGGCGCCGCCGTTGGGCCCTCCCGGTCAGCAGGCGGCCATGGCCCGGATGCTGCGCAGCCTGCTGGTGGGGCTGTTCTTCGAGTACGTGGCCGGCGTGCTCGACGACGACGGCGACGCCAGCACCGTCTTCCGGGTCCGGGCCGATGAGGTCTCCCTGCTCCTAAGGGCGGCCGCCCCCGACTGACCCCGGGCCCAGGGCGGTGATGACCTCCCGACCGAAGGTCGCCAGGGTGTCGGGCCCGGCGAAGTCGGTGAACCAGGTGTAGATCCGCTCCACTCCCCCGTCCCGCAGCTCGGCCAGACGTGGGAGCAGCTCGTCGGGCCGGCCCACCAGGTGTCCTCCCTGGCTCATCTGGCCGAAGCGCCGTTGGGCCAGGGCCACCACGTCCTGCCGGGTCGACTCCTCCCCGACCAGGGTCACCAGCAGCTGCACCGACACCCGGGCCGAGCCGGCTCCCGGCCGGGCCTGGGCCAGTCGGTCGGTCTGGTGCATGGGCACGTTCCACCAGTCGGCGTACTCGGCCACCAGGGCCATGGTCCTCGGCCCGGTGCCGCCCACCACGATCGGAATGTGGTGGAGGGGCACCGGAAGCTGGCGGGCCCCCTGCACCCGGAAGAAGGCGCCCTCGTGATCGACCGTCTCGCCGGACCAGAACTTTCCCAACAGGTCCAGGGTCTCCCCCAACCGCTCGACCCGTTGGGCCGCGCTGAGCGGGGGGAACCCGAAGGAGGCCAGCTCCCCCGGCGTCGATCCCGATCCGATGCCCAGCTCGAACCGCCCGCCCGACAGGTGATCGAGGGTGACGGCCTGGCGGGCCAGGACCGCCGGGTGCCGGAAGGAGTCGCACAGCACCAGGTGGCCGAGACGGAGCTCTTCGGTGAAGGCGGCCAGCCAGGTGACGGTGGTCAATGCCTCGTACATGGGCCGGTCGGCCGCCCCCGGCGGGAACAGGTGGTCCATCACCGCCAGCCCGGTGAAGCCGGCGGCCTCCGCGGCCCGGGCCCGGGCCTTCAGCGCCTCGGGAGTGAGGCGTATCTGGGGCAGGAACAGGTGGAATTCCACGGCGCCGCTCACCGGCCCGTCCGTGGTGGGCGGCCCGGCCCCGACCCCGGCGCCACGTCAGGCGTGATCGATCAGCAGGTCGGAGACCCGGCCCCATTGGTGGCCGGTGCCCCCCACCAGGACCTCGTTCTGCTTGGCCCGCTTGAAGAGGAAGTGGGCGTCGTTGGCCCAGGTGAAGCCCACCCCGCCGTGGACCTGGATGTTGTCCCCGGTGACCCGAACCGCCGCTTCCGAGGCGTAGGCCGAGGCCATGGTGGCGGCCCGGGCCCGCTCGGGCGAGTCGGTGTCCGACGCCCAGGCGGCGAAGTGCACGCCGGCCCGGGCCATCTCCAACGACTGGTACATGTCGACGATCCGGTGCTTCACCGATTGGAATTCGGCGATGGGACGGTCGAAGACGATGCGGACCTTGGCGTACTCCACCGCCTCCTCCAGCGCCCGGTCGGCCACGCCGACCAGTTCGGCGGCCAGGCCAACCGAGACGTCGTCGAGGATCCGGCGCCACAGGTGCGACTGGTCTCCGGGTGGGCCGAGCGGCTCCACCGGCTCTTCGTCGAGCACCAACCGGGACAGCTTGCGCGTGGGGTCGAGGGACGGGACCACGTCGGCCTTGGGGGCCGGCAGCAGGA
>DATCBL010000392.1:0-2275 GCA_036511875.1 Acidimicrobiales bacterium | reverse complement strand
GCCCTCAATGCCTCCGGCGCCCTCAACGGTCACGTCCCCATCACGGCCATCATCTCGCTCGTCGCCGTGGTCGGCAGCTTCCTGTACGGCTACGACTCCATCGCCATGGCGGTGGAGCGGTCGGCCAGCGAGGAGACCGTGTCGGTGGGAGGGGTCCCGGTCAACCACCAGTACTCGAAGAGCCTGGAGTTCGAGCGCCTCCTCCAAGGCCTCATCGCCACCCGCATCGACCCCGGCCTGCGCTACGGCTCGGCCCTCCGGCCCTACTCCGAGCTGGCCATCGCCCGCACCTTCGCCCGGCTCACCGGCTACCACGGCACCTTCTGCAGCTGCAACACGGCCTTCCGGCAGTCGGCCGGCGACGAGGACCGGTGGTGTGGGCACTGCCCGAAATGCCGGTTCGTGGCGCTGATGCTGGCGCCGTTCCTGGATCGGGGGGCGCTCACCGACATCATCGGTCGGGACCTGTTCGCCGACCCGGCCCAGATCGACGGCTTCGCCGCCCTCATGAGCGACCGGGACAAGCCCTTCGAGTGCGTCGGAGAACGACGGGAGTCGGCCGCGGCCGTGCGCATGCTCTCCTTCCTACCGGGCTGGCGTGACACCCTGGTGGTCCGGGCCCTGTCCGATCGGGCCCGGGCCCTGGTGGACGACGCCGACGTCTCGGCCCTGCTGGCCCCGGCCGAAGGGATGGACGGCGCCGACGCCGATGCCGCGTCCCGGGTGCGCCTCCTCCTGACGGGGGGATCATGACCCTCGACGAGCTCTGCACCCGGCGGGTGGCCGTCTGGGGACTCGGAGACGAGGGGCTGGCCATGGCCCGGCTCCTCCACGACCGCGGGGTCGAGCCGTGCTTCGTCGATGACCGCCCCGAGGCGGCCGCGGCCCGGCTCACGGACCGCCTGGGGGACCCCCGTCCGGTGCTCCGCCCCGACCAGGTTCCGTGGTCGGGCATCGACGTGGTGGTGCGGGCCCCCGGCGTGAGTCGGTACCGGGCGGAGCTCGACGCCGCCCGGGCCGCCGGGGTCACGGTGACCACGGCCATGGCGCTGTGGCTCGAGGACTTCGCCGACGCCCCGGTGGTGGCCGTCACCGGGACCAAGGGCAAGAGCACCACTGCCGCGCTGACCGCCGACCTCCTCCGCCAGGACGGGTCGGACGTGGCCCTCATCGGGAACATCGGGGTGCCGGTGGTCGAGCGCTACGGGCTGCCTCCGGCCGATGCCTACGTCGTCGAGGTCTCCTCCTTCCAGGCCGCCGACGTGGCAACGACCCCGGGCGTGGTGGTGGTGACCAGCCTGGCTCCCGACCACCTCGACTGGCACCGGAGCGAGAAGGCGTACTACCGCGACAAGCTCCGACTGGTCGATGCCGGCCCCCCCGGGGCACTGGCCGTCAACGCCGGGAGCCCGGAGGCCCTGCGCCGGACCGCCGGTCACCCCCGGCGGACCCTGTTCGGCCCGTCCGGGCGGGTTGCGGTGGACGACTCGGGTGTGGTGGCCCTGGACGGTGCGGCGCTGGTGGACGCGTCCCGGTTGCGACTCCCGGGCCTCCACAACCTCTGGAACCTGTGCGGGGCGATCGCCGGGGCCACCCTCCTCTCCGGTCGACCTCCGTCGGGGTCGGCCCTGACCGCGGTGGTGGAGGGGTTCGAGGCCCTGCCGTCGCGCTGTCGGACGGTGGGGGAGCGGGGCGGCCTCACCTTCGTCGATGACGCCCTGGCCTCCAACCCCTTCGCCTCGGAGGCCTCCCTCGGGGCCTTCCCCGACCGCGACCTCACGGTGATCCTGGGCGGTGCCGACCGGGGGATCGACCCCCGCGGGCTGGTGGAGGCGCTGGCCCGGCGGCGACCCGCTCCGAGGGTGGTCGTCCTGCCCCCCGACGCCGAGCGACTGGCGAAAGCGGTCATGGCGACCAGGTCGGGACCCCGGTGGGACCCGCCGGTGGCCGTGGTGGCCGATCTGGCCGAAGCGGTGGACGCCGCGGTGGCCATGACCCCCCCCGGTGGCGTGGTCCTGTTCTCACCGGGCGCCCCGACCCCGGACGGTGAGGGCGGGTACGGTGCCCGGAGCCGACAGTTCCTCGCTGCGGCCGGCTTCGGGGACGAGGGGCGGGACGGCCCGGAGTGATCGGCGTGATGGGCGGGAGCCTGGGCCGACGGGGCGGCGGCGCCGTGGATTGACACGGACCGGACGGGCGGCAACGGTTGGGGCTGCCGGGGCCAGGGACGACCACGAGGGACCAAGGAGCGCGGGCGTGAGCCACATCACCATCA
>DATCBL010000391.1:0-2575 GCA_036511875.1 Acidimicrobiales bacterium | reverse complement strand
GATCACGGCGACACTCGGGCGCCCCGAACTGCAGATGATCGGCGGCCCGGTCCATCCTCCCGAGGCGGCGTCACTGATGACCGAGGGGTTCTCTACCACGTAGAGGTGAACCGATCGGTCCAGAGCGTCCATCGGCCACCTCCGGAGCTGGGCCAGGGTCACCACGGCTGGCTCGCTCGTATCGGCGCAGTGGCGTAGCCAGCGGGCCAGTTCCCCAGCGCCGGTGGGACGCAGGCCCAACACCGTCACTGTGGACGAGCAGGGATCGGGGACCACTCCCACCTGCTCCCACAGCTGCCGCACCGCTTCGGCGTCTCGCGGACGCTCGACCCCTACGCCGAACGCGAGCCCGTCGAGGACCAGCCCCTCCAGCGCCCCACCCCGATCGAGAGCGTGGGGATCGGAGAGTTGGTCATCGGCGAACGATGCCAGGGAAACCGTCCCACTCACCGGTAAGGCCCGCAATACCGTCACCGCCTGCTCCAGGCGTTGACGGAAGGCCCGCTCGCCGTTCTCCCCGCCCCGAACCCCGGCTCGGCGGAGCTGGTCCACCCACACCGGGGCGCCTTGGCCGGGGATCAGTAGGGGAACCCCTTCGATCTGTTCCCTACACCACGACCACAACTGGGCCCGCTGACGACGTCGCTCCTCCCGGTCGGCCCTTCGGTTGCCGAGGGGACCGACGATCCCCTCGACCAGACTGCGTAGCTCGTCGCCGTCACCCAATCCGAGGACGGCCACCAGCGTGGCCACCCGCACCACCGCTCGTCGTCCCGGTAGTCGATCCTGGCCGAGCAGATCGGCGATGGCCCCTTGCTGCTCTTCATCCAGATCACGGACGGTGACCGCGGACACCGCGACGCCGTCGGCGAAGCGCCGGGCCAGCTCGGCAACCAGCGGAGCCAGGCCGGCCACCTCGAGTCGGTAGGAGGCCGGATCCACTCCGGTCACGCCGCCGGTGGGTCGATCACCCGGCGCCGCCCGTCCCAGGTGAACCGGGTAGAGACCAGAGGCCCGTCGCCGTCCGGTGGGTGCAGATGGTGGATGGCGATGCCGCTCAGTGTGGCGTACTGGCACCACTCGTGATCGCTGGTGAAGACGGCGTCGAGGTCCCAGTCGGTGAACGTCCCGAACAGCATGGCCCGGTTGGCCGCGTCGACACCGGCGAACAGCTCGTCGAGGAGGATCAGCCGGGGGCACCCAGACGGCCGGCCCTCCTCGTCGGCGTAGTGGGCGGCGATGGAGGCCAGCATGGGGAGGTGGAGGGCGATCGACCGCTCCCCGGTGGAGAGGCGCTGCATCCGCTTGGCAGTGGCCGGCTTCCATCCCTCCCAGTCGCGGTGCGACAGCTGGAGGGTGAACCGGTGCCAGGCCCGGTAGTCGAGCGACTCGCGGAGCCGGGCCTCCCAGGGGGCGTGGTGCTCGAGCTCGGCCCGAGCCTGGTCCACCCGGGCCCGCACGAACTCCTGGAGGTCCCGGCGCTCGCTGTCGGTGACCCGGTCCTTCAACAGCAGCGAGCGTGCTGTCCGGACCGCCGTCGGCTGGTCGGGGTCGACCTCCCAGTTGAGGCGCACGGCCACCCCGGCCGCCGCCGTCCGCACCACCGACAGCTGCTCGTTGATCCCGGCCACCAGGCGGTTGGCCTGGCGGATCCGGTTGGCCAGCGACCGCCGGATGCTGCCGGCCAGAGTCTGCTCGAACAGGCGCTCCTCCTCGGCGGCCAGATCGGCCTGGCCCTCGGTCAGGTCGGCCTGGAGCTTCCGGTGGAGCACGAGAACAGACTGGCGGAACCCGTTGACGCTGGCCCGGAGCACCCACCAGCCGCGTTCCCCGAGGTCGCGGCTCAGGTCGGCCTGGCCCGACACCGCCGACCTCGCCGCGTGGAGGGCGTCGTCGACGTGGGACGACGCCCGCTGGGTGGCCGTGTTGTCGCCACCGTCCTCGAGCTCGACCGCCACCGCCCGTGCCGCGGCCAGCACCGCGGTCACGCCGTCGAGTGAGCCATCGCGCCCCACCTCCGCCTCCTCCAGGACGCCGTCACCGGCCAGGGCCACGAAGCGCAGGTGGGCCGCGTCGCGACGTTCGCCGGCCTCGATGCGGTCCTGCTCGGCCTGCTCTACGGTGGCGGTGAGGACGCCGATCTGCCGGACCAGGGAGCGCCGTAGCTCCTCGAGGTCTTGTCGCTCCCGCTTCTTCGTGCGGGCCTCGTCCTGGAGCTGCTCGAGCTCGGCCAGGACGGCCTTGTGCTCATCCCCGGCCGTGGCCTCGAGGGTGGCCAGCCTGACCTTGGCATCCTGGGCCTGACGCCTCGACCGTTCGGACGTCTCCTCGGCTGCGGCGAGCAGCTCGTTGGCCTCGGCGTGGGCAGCCACACGGTCGGAGAGGCGAAGCTCGGCACCGGCCAGCTCGTGGCCCCGCTTCGCCCAGGTGTGGACCGTCCGTTCCAGATGGAGGAGCTCCTCCTCGACCCGGTCGAGGTCGTCCGGGTCGGTGGGGAGGCCGTGTCCGGCCGCCACCGAGGTCAACGACCGCAGCGCCTCGCGCACCGATCCCTCTGCCGTGCGGAGCCGGCCGG
>DATCBL010000390.1:0-3138 GCA_036511875.1 Acidimicrobiales bacterium | reverse complement strand
CGTCGGCTCGCGGCCGGTCGCCGGCGACGGTCCCCACGCCGTCGAGGTCGCCGATCTGGTCAAGCGGTACCCCAAGGCTCCGGTGGACTCGCTGGCCGGGGTGTCCTTCCGCGTCCACCAGGGTGAGGTGTTCGGCTTCCTCGGCCCCAACGGCGCCGGCAAGACCACCACCATCGGGATCCTCACCACCCGGATCCGCCCCACCGGGGGCCGGGCCCTGGTGGCCGGCGTCGACGTCGTCGCCGACCCGGTGGGGGCGCGACGGCTGCTCGGCGTGGTGCCCCAGATCAACAACCTCGACCGCTCGCTCTCGGTGCGCCAGAACCTCCTCTTCCACGCCAGCTACCACGGGGTGGGCAAGGCCCGTCGGACCGAGCTGGCCGACGCCCTGCTCGAGCAGTTCGGTCTGGCCGACCGACCCGGGGGGCGCCCCGACGACTTCTCCGGAGGCCAGATCCAGCGGATGATGATCGCCCGGGCCCTGATGCACGCTCCGGCCGTGCTCTTCTTGGACGAGCCGTCCACCGGACTCGACCCGGCCGCCCGCCTCTTTCTGTGGGAGAAGGTGGCCGAGCTCAAGGCGGGGGGGACGACCGTGGTCATCACCACCCACGACATGGACGAGGCCGCGGCGCTGAGCGACCGGGTGGCCATCATCGACCACGGCACGCTCTTGGCCCTGGACACCCCGACCGCCCTGGTGAAGGGCATGACCGGCGAACGCACCCTCGACTGCACGGTCGAGCCCGGGACCGCGGTCGACGCCCCCTCCCTCGTCGCCGCCCTCAGCTCCCTGCCCGGGGTGAGCCAGGCCGAGGGGCTCGACGAGCCGGCGGGGTCCGGATGGCGGTTCCGGATCTACGTCGAGGGTGAGGCGGCGTCCTTCGTGGCCCCGGTGGCCCAGGCCATCAGCGCTTCGGGAGCCAAGCTCACCGACGCCCGCCTGGGCGAGCCCAACCTCGAGGACGTCTTCATCCACCTGACCGGACGGGCGCTCCGATGACCGTCACCGCCGAGCGCGCCGATCCCGACAGCCCCCTCGACCGCCTCCCCCACTGGGGGCCGTGGAAGACCGCCCTGGCCATCCTCCGCCGTGACCTGTTCGTCACCGGCCGGGAGTTCCCGGTCTTCCTGGCCCAGGTGATCCTCCAGCCCCTCTTCTTGCTGTTCGTCTTCGGCAAGGTGCTGACCGAGCTCGGCTACGCCCGGCCCGGATACGAGCAGGTCCTCTTCCCCGGCCTGGTGGCGCTGGCCGCGGTCCTCACCGGCCTACAGAGCACCGCCCTGCCGCTGGTCATCGAGTTCTCCTACAGCAACGAGATCGAGGACCGGCTGCTGGCTCCGCTCCCGACCGGCGCGGTGGCGGTGGAGAAGGTGGTGTTCGCGGCCATGCGGGCCTGCGTGGCCGCGGCGGTGATGTTCCCGGTCGGGATCTGGATCCTCGGCTCGATCCCCTGGCAGGCGTCCACCGCGGCGGCGGTGGTGGCGATGATCGTCCTCGGGTCGCTGATCGGTGCGGCCATGGGCCTGATCCTCGGGACCTACGTGCCGCCCAACCGGATCAGCGTGACGCTGACCCTGGTCCTGACCCCCCTCATCTTCACCGGCTCCAGCCAGTACCCGTGGCCCTCGCTCCAGCACATCCGCTGGTTCCAGGTGGTGTCGGCCCTCAATCCGATGACCTACGTGAGCGAGGGGCTGCGAGGGCTGATGTCCCCGGGGGTGCCGCACATCCAGACCTGGATCTGCTTCGTCGTCGCCATCGGCTCCCTGGCCATCCTGATGGTCGTCGGGATGGCCGGCTTCATCCGCCGGGCGCTCGGCTGAGCGGGCCCCGGTGGACACCCGCCGGCCCCGTTACGCTGCGACCATGGACGACAAGGAACTCTGGGGCCTGATCGACCCATCGACCTGGGACCGGATCGTCGTGGTCTCGCCCCACTTCGACGACGCCGCGTTGGGGGCCGCCCACCTGCTCTCCACCTACCCGGGGAGCACGGTGATTACCGTCCTGGCCGGGCGGCCGCCGGCCTACCCCGAACCGGTGACCGACTGGGACGCCGCCGGCGGGTTCGCCACCGGGGACGACGTGGTCGGGGTGCGACAGGAGGAGGACCGCGCCGCCATGGCCTCCCTCGGTGCCGAGCCGGTGTGGCTGGACTTCCCCGATCACCAGTACCTGGCGCCCGCCGACCGGCCCACGCCGACCGACGTGGCCCCGGACCTGGCCAAGGCCGTCGAGGCGGCCGGGCCGACCGCGGTGTTCCTCCCCATGGGCCTGGCCAACCCCGACCACGTGCTGACCCACGACGCCGGGCTGATGGCCCGAGAGGCCTGGCCGGCCGGGGACGGCTCGGAGGCGGGCGAGCCCGGCTCCCGGGCGCCGGCGTGGTTCTGCTACGAGGACGCCGGCCACAAGCACCTCCCCGGCCTGCTGGCCTGGCGGGTGGCCAAGCTGTTCCGGGGCGGACTCTGGCCCACGCCGGCGGTGGTCCCGGTCCGGCCGGACCCGGAGGCCAAGCGCACGGCCATCTGGCTCTACGCCAGCCAGATCGGGCCGCTGGAACGCGACCACTTGCTGTCGGAGCGGCTGGCCGCCAACACCCCCGAGCAGTACTGGCGGCTGGAGCCCCCGCCGCCCGGATGGGAACGCCTATCCTCCGCCGATGATCTCGACGCCCGACGGCCCGACTGAGATGCCGCGGGCGGTCGGCAACCGGCGGCCCGGATGAGCGACGGCTCCGACCGCGCCGGGCCGAGCCTCGGGGTCGGGACCACCGCCCTGGTCACCGGAGCCTCCTCGGGCATCGGCGCGGCGACGGCCCGGCTGCTGGCCGCCGGGGGGACCACGGTCGCCCTGGTGGCCCGGCGGGCCGACCGGCTGGAGGAGGTGGCCGAGGACTGCCGACTGACCTCCCCGCGCTCGAGAGCCTGGGCCGCCGACCTCGAGGACACCGCAGGTGCCGCCGAGCTGGCCGTGCAGATCTGGGAGGAGCTGGGCCCGCTCGACGTGGTCGTCAACAACGCCGCCATTCCCATGCGGCGGGCAGCCCAGCGGTTGACCATGGCCGAGGTCGAGCGGACCATGACGGTCAACTTCTACTCGCCGGTGGCCATCACCCTGGCGCTCCTGCCCCG
>DATCBL010000389.1:0-2584 GCA_036511875.1 Acidimicrobiales bacterium | reverse complement strand
GTCCCGGCTCCGGAGGGCGCCCGCCCCTCCGCCCGCCACGCCGCTGGGCCGACGGCCCGCCGGGCCGGCTTGGACCCTTGTTAGGGTGACCCGATGCCCGTGTGGTTGACCGATGACGAGTACCGGACACTGGCCTCGGTGTGCGATCGATTGATCCCCCCGTCGGAGTCCGGCCCGGGGGCGGCCGCCGCCGGCGTGCCCGACTACATCGACGGGCTGCTCGGTGCCTTCAGCTTCGATCCTCCCCGGATCTGGGCCGGAGGACCGACGTCGGGACGCCACGGGGGCCCGGCGGCGTTCGGCACCTTCAACCGGCTGAGCGCCCTGGACGAGCTGGCCTGGCGGATGCGGATCGAGGGATCGTGCGGCCGGCCCGAGCGGGAGTTCAACGGCCCGGTGGTCGGGCTCCAACAGCTCTACCGTGAGGGCCTCTCCGCACTGGGCGAGGACTTCAGCGGACTGGAGCCGGGCGACCAGGTGGCCCGGCTCCGGTCGCGGTCCGACTTCACCGACCTGGTCTACGGCCACGCCTGCGAGGGGATGTACGGGGCCCCCGAGTACGGGGGCAACCGCGAGCTGGCCGGCTGGAAGGCCATCGGCTTCGAAGGCGACGTACAGCCCCGAGGGTGGACCGATCAGGAGGTGTCGGACCCGTGACCGTGGACGCCATCATCGTCGGGTCGGGGCCCGGAGGGGCCACCGTGGCCGACGTGCTCACCGCGGCCGGCTGGACGGTCACCATCGTCGAGAAGGGGCGCAACCACCTGCTGGACCCCGAGGACCTGACCCGCCCGGCGTTCGACTACTCCAACGACGAGATCAAGTTCCTCAACCGCCACTTCCTCGGACCCGACCCCCTGGTCGAGCCCCGGACCTTCCGCACCAGCGTGGACGACGGCGACCGCCTGCACGTCGGAGAGGTCAACTCCGTGCCCACCACCGTCGGGGGAGGCGGGACCCATGCCGACGGCAAGGTGCCCCGGTTCCGCCCCGACGACTTCCGGGTCCACTCGGTCCTCGGTCCCCAGCCGGATGCCGCGGTGGCCGACTGGCCCCTCGACTACGACGAGCTGGAGCCCTACTACGCCGAGGTGGAGCGGGCCATCGGCGTGGCCGGCACCGAAGGGGCCAACCCCTTCGCCGCCCCGCGCTCGGGGCCCTTCCCCATGCCCTCGGGCCCACCGATGTTCGGCGCCACCCGCTCGGCGGCGGCGGCCGAACGGCTCGGCTACCACCCCTATCCGGCCCCCACCGCGGCCAACAGCGTCCCCTACGACGGCCGGCCGGCCTGCAACAACTGCGGCTTCTGCGCCTACTTCGGTTGCCCCACCCACGCCAAGGGCGATCCCATCGCCATGCTCCAGCACGCCATGGCCACCGGCCGGGCCGAACTGCTGACCGAGACCTTCGTGTCCCGGGTGCGCATCGAGGGCCGCCGGGCCACCGGCGTGGACGTGATCGGGCCCGACGGGGTGACCCGGAGCCTCTCGGCCCGGTACGTGGTCATCGCCGCCGGGGCCATCGAGACGCCCCGGCTCCTGCTCCTCTCGGACCTCGACCACGACCTGGTGGGTCGGTACCTGATGACGCATTTCCAGACCATCACCGCCGGCTCCATGCCCTATCGGACCCACGCCGAGCGCGGTCGGGCCGTGACCCACGTCCACGACGACATGATCGTGGGGGACGAAGCCTCGCGGGCCGCGGCCGCCGAGGCCGGACTCCCGTGGATCCGGGGCGGACTGGTCGAGCACGGTGGGGCCGGACTGCCCATCATGGAGGCCAAGCACCTCCCCTGGGGCGAGCAGCATCCCGGTCTCATGGCCAGCTCGCCCATCCGGGCCCACCTCTGGGCCTTCATCATGCAGGGCGAGGATCTGCCCTACCCCGGGAACCGGGTGGACCTCGACCCCACCGTCAAGGACGCCCGCGGGTTTCCGGTGGCCCGGGTCACGTACCGTCCCGGCCGCCACGAGCTGGCCGCCTCCAAGCACTACGGCCCGCGGCTTGTAGCGATCCTGAAGGAGATGGGGGCCACCTGGACGGCGTTCACCACGTCGCCGGGGACCGGGAACGCCGCGTCGCCGGAGGCCGTGCCCGAGAGCCGGCACAACATGGGGACGGTGCGGATGGGAGCCGACCCGGCCACCTCGGTGGTCGACCCCTCGGGCCGCCTCCACCAGGCCGACAACGTGGTGATCGCCGACTCGTCGGTGTTCGTGACCTCGGCCGGCTACGGCCCGACCCTCACCCTGGCCGCCCTGGCCGCCCGGGCCGCCCACCTCATGGTCTAAAGGCTGATGGTCTAAAGACTGATGGTCTGAAGGCCTCCTGCCGTTCGCCCCGTCTCACCGCCGGGCTCAGGTGCGGGCCCTGGCGGGAGGGGCGGGGGTGGCCCGAAGGACTCTCTGGGATCAGCCGGCGCCGCGGGTCAGGAGGAGGGTGCCGGCGATGGGCCCGCCCCCGTTGCTGACCGCGGCCACCTCGGGCAGGGCGTCCCCCCGCCGGAACACCTGGCGGGCCCCGCCCTCGCCCCGGAGCTGGACGCAGGCCTCGTGGATGAGGCCGAACCCGTGGAGCCGGC
>DATCBL010000388.1:0-5031 GCA_036511875.1 Acidimicrobiales bacterium | reverse complement strand
CAGGTCCCCTTCGACGAGATCGTCACGTCGTTGATCCGGATGGCCGAGGACTCGGTGGTGGAGGGGCGGGCCATCGCCTTCGAGGTCATCGGTGAGCTCGGCGAGGTGCCGGCCGATGTGGCCACCCCCCTCGCCGTGGTCCTGGCCGAGCTCCTGCAGAACGCGGTGGAGCACGCCTTCCCCGATGTCGGCGGCGAGGACGACCCCAAGGACACCGACGGGCCGACGGCCGGGTCCGACGGCTCCCGTCCGGCGGAGACGCCGGGCCTGATCCGGGTGCACCTGGTCAACGACCGAACCGATCTCACCCTCGAGGTCGTCGACAACGGCTCCGGGCTCCCCGAGGGGTTCGACATCGACGCCAGCCAGAGCCTCGGGCTGTCCATCGTCCGGGACCTGGTCCGCAGCCAGTTGGACGGCACCATCACCATGCGGAACCGGCGGGACGAGCACCCCGGGGTGAGGGGGACCATCGTGGCCATCGGACTGCCGGTCCACGCCGGCGACACCGTGGGACTCTGAGACCGCGCCGGGACGCTGCCTAACCCGGGATGCTGCGTCTACCTAGGTGGAGCACCGACCGAGGCGCGGGCCGGGCCGGGGGAGTGCGGAACGGCAGTCGGGCGCCGGGTCAGGAGGCCTGACGACGGGCGGCCAACCAGGCCTTGCGAAGCTTGCGCCGCTCCTCTTCGGAGGTTCCGCCCCACACGCCGGACTCCTGGTTGGTGGCCAGGGCGAAGTCGAGACACGGCTCGAGGGCGTCACAGCCGCGGCAGACCCGCTTGGCCGCCTCGATCTGGTCGATGGCCGGCCCGGTCGTCCCGATGGGGAAGAAGAGATCGGGCTCGGTACTGCGACAGGCGGCCAGATGACGCCAGTCACCGTCGTCCCATTCGACCGTACGGTTCCACATAAGGGCCACGATGCTTCCTCCGCTCCCGTTCCCGAGATCTCCTGATTGTGATCTGTTTCACATAGCTCGGCGCCAAGCTGTAACCGGCCGTTCAGGTTTCGTTCACTAGAGTAATCACCGGCACCCGAGGGTGCAACCGGTTTTGGTGCCCAAATACGCCCTTTTCCCGCTCGAATGGCCATTCCGGCGGGCCACTCCGAGGAGGGTCCGGAGCGATGACGGCACCCGCGGTCCACGCCCACCGAGGCAGTCCGGACCCGGCCACCGGGGTGGGGGAGAACACCCTCGACGCCTTCCTCCGGGCCCGACGGCTGGGGGCCGACGGGGTCGAACTCGACGTGCGGCGGACGGCCGACGGCGCCCTGGCCGTCCACCACGACCCGGAGATCCGGGGGGTCGGAGCCGTCCACCAGCTGCGGTCCGACCAGCTCCCGGCATCGGTGCCGCTCCTGGCCGCGGCCCTCCGGGCCTGCGAGGGACTCGAGGTGAACATCGAGCTCAAGAACCTCCCCACCGAGCCGGGGTTCGACCCCGAGGAGCGGATGGCCCGGGACGTGGCCCAGCTGGTGGTGGCGGCCGGGCGGGCGAGGACCGTGGTGGTCTCGTCGTTCTGGCCGGGCTCCCTCGACGCGGTGGTCCGGGACCATCCCGAGCTGTCCACCGGGCTGTTGGTGCCCTCGTGGCTCGACCCGGCCGACGGGGTGGCCGAGGCCCTCCGGCACGGATGTCGTGCGCTCCATCCCCACGCCTCCACCGTCGGCGGGACCCTGGTGGCCGAGGCCCGCCGGGCCGGGCTGTCGTTGGCGGTCTGGACGGTCAACGACCGGGCCCAGGTCGAGGCCATGGCCGACCTCGGGGTGGACACGGTGATCACCGACGACGTGCCGCTGGCCCTGTCGGCCCTGGGCCGGGCCTGAAGGGTTTCGCCGGCCCGGGTTCCCGACGGGAGCGGGCCGGAACCGGAGACCTCACGACCGTGGGGTCCTGACCTGGGATCGCGTCCCGATTGGTCGGAGGGCCGGATTTCAACAACAATGCACGCCCATGAACGTCGTTGTCTGTGTGAAGCAGATCCCCGATCCGGCCGCCCCCGGCGCCCTGGATCCGGGGACAAAGAACCTTGTCCGAGCGGGAAAACTCATCCTGGACGATTCCGACTCCTACGGCGTGGAGATGGCCCTGCAGCTGGCCGACGCCGCCGGGGGCGGTGAGGTCACCCTGGTGTCGATGGCCCCCAACGGCGAGACCTCGGGCCTGCGGACCGCCCTGGCCATGGGGGCGGCGAAGGCCATCCTGGTCAGTGACGACACCCTGGCCGGCACCGATGCCCTCGGGACGGCCAAGGTGCTGGCCGCCGCCATCCGGCGGGCCGAGCCCGACCTGATCCTGGCGGCCACCGAGTCCACCGACGGCTATACCGGCACCACGCCGGTGCAGGTGGCCGAGCTGCTGGGCCTCCCGTCGGTCACCTTCGCCAAGAAGATCGAGATCACCGGCGACTCGGTCAAGGTCGAGCGGCAGACCGAGGCCGGCTACGACGAGGTCGAGAGCCCGCTCCCGGTCGTGGTCACCGTCACCGCCGGCGTGGTCGAGCCCCGCTACCCGTCGTTCAAGGGGATCATGGCGGCCAAGTCCAAGCCGGTGGAGGTCCTCACCGTGGCTGACCTGGGCCTCGACGCCGACCAGGTCGGATCGGCCGGCGCCCGCCAGGAGGTCACCGACGTGGCCGACGCCGAGGCCCGCTCGGCCGGCGACATCGTCGTCGACGAGGGCGAGGGCTACGCACGCGTCATCGAATTCCTCGAGCAGCTGAAGGTCCTCTAGGGCCGGTAGGAGAGCAAACACACATGTCTGTCGACAAGATCTGGGTCCTCGCCGAGGTGGCGGACGGGGCTCCCATCACCACGTCCCTCGAGCTCATCACCGCGGCCCGGACCTTGTCCGGCACGGTCGAGGCCGTCGCCTACGGCGACGCCACGGCCTCGGTGGCCGGCACCCTGGGCGAGTACGGCGCCACCACCGTCCACGACGTCGGCGACCTGGGCGGGTCCCTGCCCGGCGCACCGGTGGCGGCGGCCATCGCCGCCACCGTGCAGGCCGGTACCGGTCCGGACGCCATCCTGTTCCCGGCCACCTACGACGGTCGGGACATCGCCGGTCGTCTGTCGGTGAAGCTGGACCGACCGGTCCTGACCAACGTGGTCGGCCTGACCGCCGCTGACGGCGGGCTGGTCTCCCAGCACGCCATCTTCGGCGGCAGCCAGATGCTCTCCGCCCGCTTCACCGGCGAGGGCCCGCAGATCTTCGTGGTCCGGGCCAAGTCCTTCGCCGCCGAGCCCTCGGGTGGGTCGCCGGCGGCCGTGGTGGCCGCGCCGGTGCCGGACACCGGGGCCACCTCGGCGGCCAAGATCGTGGCCCGCCACGTGGAGGAGCGGACCGGTCCGAAGCTCGACGAGGCCAACGTGGTGGTGTCGGGCGGACGGGGACTGGGCGAGAAGGACCAGTACGCCCTCATCGAGGAGCTGGCCACCCTGCTCAAGGGGGCGGCCGGCGCCAGCCGGGCCATCGTCGACGCCGGGTGGGTGCCGTACTCCCATCAGGTCGGCCAGACCGGCAAGACGGTCAAGCCCACCGTGTACATCGCCTGCGGGATCTCCGGCGCCACCCAGCACCTGGTGGGGATGAAGAACTCCAAGAACATCGTGGCCATCAACAAGGACCAGGATGCTCCGATCTTCTCGGTGGCCGATCTCGGGATCGTCGGCGACGTGCACAAGGTCCTGCCCCAGCTGATCGAGGCGCTGAAGTCCCGGAGCTGACCCGGCCCGCCCCGGTCGGATGACCGTCCGGGGCCCGTCGCAAACCACCGCGCCCACCAAGGGAGGACACCGGTCCCGGTGACCCACACGATCACGGGCCGCGCACAGCTGGACGGGTAATGTCCGGGCCTAGGACGCCTCCCGCGTCACGCCTCGCCCAGCCCCGCCCGAGTGCCGAGAGGTCACGTGCTCTTTCCCACGATCGACTTCGCCATCTTCTTCGCCGTGGTCTACACGGTGCAGTGGCTGCTCAACCCGTATCCCGGGCCGTGGAAGGCGTTCATGATCGTGGCGAGCTACTTCTTCTACGCCTGGTGGGACTGGCGGTTCATCTTCCTCCTGGCCGCCTCGACGGTCATCGCCCAGGTCGGAGGGCGGCTGGTCCACCAGGCGTCGGGCACCCGGCGCCGGGTCACCCTGTGGGCCACCCTGGCCGGTCTGATCGGGCTGCTGGCCTGGTTCAAGTACTTCGGGTTCCTGGCCGTCAACCTGGACAACGCCTTCCACTTCCTGGGCATGGGCCGCCCGCTCCCGCTCCTGGCCGTCACCCTCCCGGTGGGCATCTCGTTCTTCACCTTCATGGCCATCAGCTACGTGGTGGACATCCACCGCGGGATCCTGAAGCCGGCCCGGGCCATCGACACCGCGGTCTACCTCTCCTTCTTCCCCCACCTGGTGGCCGGTCCCATCGTGCGGGGAACCGAACTCCTGCCCCAGATCCGTCGTCGCCGTGACGAACGCCACGTCGACTACGTCGAGGCCTGCTGGCTGATCGCGGCCGGGCTGGCCAAGAAGGTGGTGCTCTCGTCCTACCTCTCGACGTACGTCGTCGATCCCGTGTTCGCCGACCCCCGCCAGCATTCGGCCCTCGAGGTGTTGTTCGCCGTCTACGGCTATGCCGTCCAGATCTACGCCGACTTCAGCGGCTACACCGACATCGCCATCGGCATCGCCCTGTTGATGGGGTTCCAGTTCCCCCAGAACTTCCGGCGACCGTACAGCGCCATCTCCCTGCAGGACTTCTGGCGGCGCTGGCACATCACCCTGTCGTTCTGGCTGCGCGACTACCTCTACATCCCGCTGGGGGGCAACCACGGGAGCGAGGCGCGGATCTCGCTGAACATCCTCATCACCATGCTCATCGGGGGCCTCTGGCACGGGGCGGCCTGGACGTTCGTGGCCTGGGGGCTCTATCACGGGATCGGCCAGGTGATCGGGCGACGCCGGCGGCGCCGGCGCGCCGAGCTGGGCCTCCCGCTCGAACCGGTGGGCCGGGGCCGGGTGGCCTGGGCCCGCTTC
>DATCBL010000387.1:0-5779 GCA_036511875.1 Acidimicrobiales bacterium | reverse complement strand
CCGAGATCCTCCCGCTCCGGACCGCCCTCACTAGGTCGTCGTAGTCCCGCTCGTTCTGGTCGGCGTAGGCCGAGGAGAAGTCGGCGACGGCCCGGTCGAAGCGGTCGCTCCCGCCGAGGTAGGCGGCGATGGCGATCCAGTCGCCCGACCGGGCGTGGGCCCGGGCCAGGGTGGCGCCGCACATCCGGGCGTAGTGGATGGCGCCGGGCACCCGCAGGCTGTCCACGTGGGCCGAGCCCTTCCAATCGTGGAGCTGGCGGACGTAGTAGTCCCGGGGGTGTCCGTCGATGTCCTTGACCCGCTGCCAGCCGAGGAAGATGTCGCTGGCCGTCTGCATGAGGCGTTGGCCCACCACCACCCGTCGGCCGTGGTGCTCGTAGGCGCTCCGGCCGGCGAAGCGCTCGAGCACCGACGCCTGGGCCTCTTTGGCCTGGAGGATCAGGGGGTCCCGTTCGTCCACGCCCATCATCAGGAACACCCACGCCCGGGTGCCCACGCTGCCCACGCCCACCACCTTGCGGGCCATGTGGAGATAGCGGTACTCCTCGAGCGGGTGGTGCTCGTCGGCCAGGGTCCGGCGGTACTTCTTGATCAGCTTGCGGAGCGACCGCTCGGTCTCGTGGCGGGCCTGCTCCGACAGGACGAGGTCCTCGAGGGGAACCAGCAGGGGCGGGTCCTTGACGAAGCGGATGCCGCCGTCGACCGGCTCGGTGAGCTTGCGGAAGGCGCGGTGGCTGTCCCGGGTGCGGGCCTTGGCCACGTCCACGATCGATCCGGCCCCCCCTCTCTTGTCCTGGCGCTTGTCGGAGTCCTCGGTGCGGATCCAGTCGAGCATCTCGCCGATGTCCATGTGGGAGTACCACACGTCGAGGGTGGTCATCTCGGCGGCGTGACGGAGGCCGAGGCGGTACTCGCGGGCCGCGGCCATCACCACCCGCCGCCGGTCGGACGCCGCATAGCCGCGGTCGCGGCCGGCGATCTCGAAGCTCGCCGCCAGGCGCTTCACGTCCCACTCCCACGGTCCGGGCAGCGTCTCGTCGAAGTCGTTGATGTCGAACATCAACTGGCGCTCCGGGGAGCCGAACACCCCGAAGTTGGACAGGTGGGCGTCGCCGCAGCACTGCACGGTGATGCCGGAGTCGGGGGTGTGGGCCAGGTCCGACGCCATGATCAGCGCCCCCCCACGGAAGAACGTAAACGGCGAGACCAGCATGCGCCCGTACCGGATGGGGACGAGCTCGGGGACCCGGCTGGCCGCCTGCTCCTCCAGCAGGGCCAGCGGATCGGGCCGGTCGGGCTGGGGCTGCCAGGCGCCGTGGGACGACCGGGGAGCGTCGTGCCGGGCCGCTCGCCCCCTGGCCACCCGCTCGCCCCGTCCGGGCCGGCGGGTCTTTCTCATCGTGCGAGCCGGGGGTGCCGGCTCCTGCCCAGGGTGGCCCCAATCCACCTGGTGGACACTACCGCTCGGGCCGTCCCGACCGGCCCGCAGCTCAGACCCGGGCCGCCACCCCGATGCCGGCCGGGAGCTTGCCCGGGTCCCAGCCGAGGAGGGCGACGGCCTGGCTGAAGGCGAACCGGTCGGTCATGCCGGCCACGTAGGCCACCGCGGCCCGGACGGCCTCCGGCTCGCCGCCGTTCAGGTCGGTGGCCTCGACCCCGGACGTCGGGATCAGGTTGGGCCGGTCGCCGAAGTAGTCGATCAGCGCCTGGAGCACGGCCACCACCGACCTTCCCTGGGCCACCGAGCTCGGCCGGAGGTAGATGTGCTCGTAGTTGCTGGCCCGGAAGGCGGCCAGCGCCTCGGCCTGGTGGTCGGCCATCCCGATCCGGCCGGTCTGGAGCACGGTGGACACCAGGGCGTCGATGAAGGTGCCCAGCTGCTGGCTCCGTTGGTCGCCGCACCGCTGCCGGACGAGCTCGGGCAGCGCGGCGGGAGTGACGATGCCGCTCTTCACCGCGTCCTCGAAGTCGTGACAGACATAGGCGATCCGGTCGGCCCAGCTCACCACCTCCCCTTCGGGGGTGGAGGGCGCCGGCCGGGACCACGAGTGGTTGCGGATGCCGTCCAGGGTCTCGAGGCACAGATTGAGCGAGGCCAACGACACGTCGGCCCCCCACGGGGCATGGTCGAACCCACCGTCGAGATACGGGGAGAGGGCGTCCTCGCTGGCGTGGCCCCCGGGCCCGTGCCCGCAGTCGTGACCGAGGGCGATGGCCTCGGTCAGGGCCACGTTGAGTCGGCAGGCTCGGGCCACGCTGGTGGCGACCTGGGCCACCTCCAGGGCGTGGGTCAGGCGGGTCCGCTGGTGGTCGTCGGGGAACACGAACACCTGGGTCTTGCCGGCCAACCGGCGGAAGGCGGTGGCGTGGAGGATGCGGTCACGGTCGCGCTCGAAGCAGGTCCGCCAGCGGTCCGGATCCTCGGGCCACACCCGACGGCCGCCGCCGTGGCCCCGGGTGGCCCCCGGCGCCAGCTGACCCGCCTCCCGTTCCTCCCGCCCGCCCCGATCGAGGCCGGGCCCCACCCCGACGGCCACCGCGGCGACGTCGGGGTGGCCGCCGTCCCCGCCACCGGCGGAGGCCCGGCTGTCGGCGTGGGCGAAGGTGATCCCCGGACCACCGTGGCCGGCCATGGTCGCCGCCCAGCGTCGATTGCGCTCGTTGGCCCCGGTGTCGCTCCCCCCGTCGACCCCGGGGCCCTCCGTGACGCCAGCCGCCGGGGGGCGACCGGGGTGCGGCGGATGCTCATCGGTCATGGTGCCAGTGTGCCCCATGGCTGTGACGCCGGGACGCCGGGCGCCGCGGACCTTGTATCGTCGGAGGCGGCCGGCAGTCCTGTCCGGCCCCGCTGAGAGGAGCGTGCCAGGTGGACGTGCGTATCGGAATCGTGCAGTCGATGAAGGAGCTCGACATCGAGTTGCCCGACGATGCGGACCGCGAGAAGGTCCTGGCCGACATCGAGTCGGCGCTGGGCGAGGACGGGACCATCCTCTGGCTCACCGATCGGAAGGGACGCCAGGTCGGAGTACCCGTCGGCAAGGTGGCCTACGTCGAGGTGGACCCACCGGCTTCCGATCGTCGGGTCGGTTTCGGGATCTCCTGATCCGACCGCACGACGGCGCTCCCGCCGGCTGCGAACCGGGCCGGCTGCGAACAGTCAGGTCGACGGAGCGGGGCCATCGGTCCCGGGCCCGCCGGCGATGAACCCCCTCTTGGACCTCAAGCTGCTCTTCGTCACCGGCAAGGGTGGGGTGGGGAAGACCACCGTGGCCTCGGCGCTGGCCCTGCTGGCCTCCCTCCGAGGGCAGCGGGTGCTGATCTGCGAGGTCGACGCCAAGGGCGACGTGGCCGGCTTCTACGAGGCGCCCCCCACCGGCTTCAAGGAGCGGGAAATCCTCCCGGGGCTCTTCGCCATGACCATGGACACCGAGGCATCGCTCCGCGAGTACCTCAAGCTCCAGTTGCGGATCCCGGTAGTGGGCCGGATCGGCCCGTTGGCCAAGGCCTTCGACTTCGTGGCCACCGCGGCGCCCGGGGTGCGGGAGATCCTCACCGTCGGCAAGCTCTGCTACGAGGCGCGCGAGCGCAACTACGACTTGGTGGTGGTGGACGCCCCGGCCTCCGGGCACATCGTCGGGCAGCTGGCCGCGCCCCAGGCCATCAACAACCTGGTCAAGGTGGGGCTCATCCGCTCCCAGACCGACTGGATGCTGGACATCCTCTCCGACCACCGCCAGACCGGCCTGGTGGCGGTGTGCACCCCCGAGGAGATGCCGGTCAACGAGACCATCGAGCTGGCCGCCCGGGTGCGCGAGGAGACGACGGTCCGGCTGTCGGCGGTGGTAGTCAACCGGGTCCTCCCCGAGCTCTTCGGTCGCCAGGAGCAGGCGGTGTTCGACGCCCTCGGCGGTCCGGCACCGCTCCGGCAGTTGGACGACCTGGTCGGGGGCGACGCCGGGTCGGTGCTCGACGCGGCCCGGCTGGCCGTCACCATGCGTCGCACCCGGACCACCCACCTCGACCGACTCCGCCAGGGGATCGACGAGAACGTCCCCATGCTCTACCTCCCGTATCTGTTCACCCGATCCCACGGCTTGCGGACCACCCGCCAGGTGGCGGCGTCCCTGGGCGAGGAGCTGGGCTACTGATGGCCGGCCGGTCCCCCCGGGGTGGCCGGACGGCGCGACCGGGCGCGGCCCAGGGCCCGGCCGGACCCTCCGAGGCGGGGTCCAACGTCTCCTCGGCCGGGAGCGGCTCCATGGACGGCCTGCTGGCCACCAAGGAGATCGTGGTGGCCTGTGGCCCCGGGGGGGTCGGCAAGACCACGACGGCGGCGGCGGCGGCGGTCATGGCGGCCATCCGGCACGGCAGCAAGGTCCTGGTGCTCACGGTGGACCCGGCCCGGCGGCTGGCCGACGCCCTGGGCCTGGACGGCATCGGCAACACCGAGCACCGGGTTCCCGACGACGCCTTCCGGGCCGCCGGGATCAAGGCCCGGGGCCAGCTGTGGGCGGCCATGCTCGACACCAAGCAGTCCTGGGACGACCTGATCCGGCGGCACGCGCCGGACGCCCGGACCCGTAAGGAGATCCTGGCCAACCCGCTGTACCAGAACATCTCGGGGAAGTTCGTCCAGAGCCACGACTACATCGCCATGGAGCGGCTCTACGAGATCCACTCCGAGAGCGACTACGACCTCATCGTGGTCGACACCCCTCCCACCCGCAACGCCCTCGACTTCCTCGACGCCCCCCAGCGGATGGCCGACTTCTTCTCGTCCCGGCTGCTCCGGTGGCTGATCGTTCCCTATCGGTCCCGCCTGGTCCACGTGGCCACCAAGCCCTTCTACCAGGTGGCCGACCGGATCCTCGGCACCGAGTTCCTGGCCGACATCTCGGAGTTCTTCATCCTGTTCCAGTCCATGTACCAGGGCTTCGTGGAGCGGTCGGAGTCGGTGAAGCGCCTGCTCTCCGATCGCCGGACCACCTTCATCGTGGTGTCCACGTTGGAGGCGGTTCCCCTGCGGGAGGCGGAGTTCTTCGCCCAGCAACTCACCGCCCGGCACCTCCACCTCGGGGCCATCGTGCTGAACAAGGTGCTCCCCGACTACCTGCGGGGGTCGGAGGGGGCCCGGGTGGCCGAGGCCCTCCGGGACCGGGCCACCGAGCTGGCCGGCCTGCTGGCCCCGGGCCTGACCGCGATGGACCCGGTCCTCGGCGACCCGGACCAGATCGCCCGGGTCCTGACCGAGGTGGCCGACAGCTACCTCAACTTCCAGGTGGTCGCCCTCCGCGAGATGGAGGAGCGGGCCATGCTCTCGGTGGTGCCCGACGTGCTGGCCACGGTGCCGTTCTTCGACACCGACATCTTCGATCTGGCCGGGCTGGTCCGGCTGGGCGAGCAGATCTGGGAGTAGCCCGGCGATCGGCGGTGGGCTCCGGCTGCCTTACGATGCATCCGTGACCGACATCGTCGAACCCGGCCTCGAGGCCTACGCCACCGCCCACACCACCGCCCCCCCCGCCCACCTCCAGGAGCTGGCCACCGAGCTCGAGGCCACCCTCCCGGCGCCGGGGATGATGGTCGGCCGGCTCGAGGGCCGCTTCCTCGAGCTGTTGACCTTCGCCCTCGGCGCTCGCCGGGTCCTGGAGATCGGGACCTTCGGCGGCTACTCGGCCCTGGCCATGGCGGCCGGACTGGCGCCGGGCGGCTCGATCGTCAGCTGCGAGATCGACCCGGTGCACGCCGAGTTCGCCAGACGGCACATTGCCGCCAGCCC
>DATCBL010000386.1:0-2401 GCA_036511875.1 Acidimicrobiales bacterium | reverse complement strand
CTGGGACTGGAGATCTGCCATGAGGTGACGTTAGCGCTGGGGCCCGGGACCACCGAGCTCCCCGAGGAAGCCGGCGCCTCCGGTCACGACGTGGAGGGGAGCCCGAGCGGTCGGCGCCCGAGGCGCCCGGCCACCACCTCGAGCCGTTCCATTGGCTGGACCACCGCCACACGCACGTGCCCGGCCCCGGCGGGACCGTAGAGATCGCCAGGACTGGTCAGGAGGCCGCCCTGCATGGCGAGTGCCTCGGCGAGGGCCCAAGCCCCACCGGCCGCCGCGTGGCCGAACTCGTCGGGAACGGCAACCCAGAGATAGAACCCGCCGGCCGGCAACCCGGAGGGGACGCCCGCCTCGGTGAGCACACCCGAGAGGAACGCCAACCGCTCCTGGTAGCGCCGGCGCTGCTCGACCACGTGTTCGTCGTCGCCGTAGGCGGCTACGGCACCGGCTTGCACCGGGCCCGGGACCATCAGCCCGGCGTGCTTGCGCACATCAACCAGGTAGCCGACGAGGTCGGGATCCCCGGCGTAGAACCCGGCGCGCACCCCGGCCAGGTTGGACCGCTTGGACAGGGAGTGCACGGCCACCACACCGGAGGTACCCGTAGCGAGCACGGTGGACGGTGCCTCGCTCCAGGTGAACTCGGCGTAGCACTCGTCAGAGAAGACGGGGATCCCGTGGGCCCGGCCCCAGCGCGCCAGGTCATCGAGGGCGGTGAGCGCACCGGTCGGGTTCGACGGGGAGTTGGCCCAGAGGAGCAGTGCCCGGTCGATGTCGCCCGGGTCGACCGAGTCGAGATCGAGGCCCCCACCCTCGAGCTCGGCCACAGGAACCGGCCGGCAGCCCCCGAGGAGCGCGCCCATGGCGTAGGTGGGATACGAGACCGCCGGGTAGAGCACCGTGTCCCGGCCGGGGGTGCGCAGACGCAGATACTGGGCCGCCGATGCCACGAACTCCTTCGTCCCCACGCAGGCCGCCACTTCGGTGTCGGGGTCGACGTCCACCCCGAAGCGACGCGCCAGCCATCCCGTGGCGGCCTGGCGGTAGGCCGGTGATGCCTGGGACGTCGGATACCCCCGCTCGGTTCCCGAGGTGGCCATGGCGGCGAGGACGGCGGCCGGCGGCGCGTCGCACGGGGTCCCGATCGAACAGTCGACCAGGCCGCCGCTCGAGTGCAGGAACTCCTCGGCTCGGGCCTTCAGCGCGTTCAACCGGTCGTAGGGGTAGGGCGGCGGCTCGAACCCCGCTCCCGGTGTCCCGGCCCCTGGGGTCGCGGCGCTCACGACGCCAGGAAGGCGGCGAAGCGGGACTTGCCGACGTCATCGAGGACCACCTGGATCCGGGTGGACTCCTCGCCGGCCTCTTCGCCCACGATCTCGCCCTCCCGGTGCACCGCGGCCAGCACGTCACCCCGGGCCCACGGTATGAGCAGCTCCACCACCCGGTCGCCGACCCGGAGTCGGTCCCCCATGGCCTGGAGCAGTTCGGGAATGCCCCGACCCGTCCGGGCCGAGACCATGATGGACCCCTCGTGGGCGGCCATCAGCCGGCGCGCCTCCTCACCGGTCCCCCCGTCCCTCTGCCCCCCGGCCAGGATGGCGTCGACCTTGTTGACCACGAGGAGTTCGGGCAGGCCGTCGGCGCCGATCGCGGCGAGGACGGTGCGCACGGCGTCCACCTGGCCTTCGAGGTCCGGGGCCGAGCCGTCGACCACGTGGAGGATGAGGTCCGACTCCCCCACCTCTTCCAGGGTGGAGCGAAACGCCTCCACCACCTGGTGGGGAAGTTTGCGGACGAATCCCACCGTGTCGGTGACGAGCACGGTCTCCCCGCCGGGCAGGTCGAGCTGGCGGGTGCGGGGGTCAAGGGTCGAGAAGAGCCGGTTCTGGACGAGCACGTCCGAACCGCACACCCGATTGAGCAGAGTCGACTTGCCGGCGTTCGTGTACCCGACCAACGACACCGTCCGCTGGCGCGAGCGGGCCCTGCCCTTGCGCTGGGTGCGCCTCGTCTGGCCCAACCGCCGGAGATCGGCCTCCAGTCGGGTCATGCGCTGCACCAGTCGCCGACGGTCGACCTCGAGGGCCGTCTCCCCGGGCCCCCGGGTGCCGATGCCGCCGGCCTGCTGGCTGAAGCTGCGACCCCGTCCCCGGAGCCGGGGCAGCCGGTAGCGGAGGAGGGCCAGCTCCACTTGCGCCCGGCCCTCGGGGGTACGGGCGTTCTGGGCGAAGATGTCGAGGATCACCGCGGTGCGGTCGATGGCCGTCCGCCCCAGGATCTTCTCCAGGTTGCGTTGCTGGGCGGGTGAAAGGTCGTCGTCGAACACGACGGTGTCGGCGTCAACAGCCAGGCACACCGACAGCAGCTCGTCGGCCTTGCCCCGTCCGAGATAGGTGGCGGG
>DATCBL010000385.1:0-3285 GCA_036511875.1 Acidimicrobiales bacterium | reverse complement strand
GGCCGTGATGTCCGAGGGGGGGAGTACCTCCACCATCCCCCGGAGCAGGCGGGCCGCGCCCACCCCGCCTGCCAGTGCCGCAATCATCGACTTGCTTGCCTGGCAGAAATCATCCGTACGGGCACCGCGTGATCGAACGGTGCCGTCGTGGCTCGGACGAGGCGGGGGGTGGCCATCGGGGCAGGCTACCCGCAGGCATGCAGTTCCCGGCCGGACCTCCAACCCCCGGTGCCGACCCCATCGGGACGGGGCCGCTGTCCGGGATCCCGAGGCCCCATGTGCAAGGCTCCATTGGTGACGCCGGAGCGATCTGCCACCCCGGACGGGGACCGCCTCGCGGTGGGTTTCGAGGCCACAGCACTGTTGGGTCGCCCTACCGGAGTGGGCGCCTTCTGTGCCGGGGCACTGTCCGGACTGACCGATCTCGGATCCGTGCGGATCTCGGCGTTCGCCGTCAGTTGGCGCCGTCGTCACGAACTGGCCGCACTCGTCCCCTCCGGGGTCTCCTGGCGGCACCGGGCCATGCCGGCCCGTCCCCTGCACGCGTCATGGTCGCGGACGGCGTGGCCACCGGTCGAATTGTTCATCGGCCCACAGGACGTGGTGCACGGGACCAACTTCGTGGTCCCACCGACCCGCAGCGCCGCGCGTGTGGTGACGGTGCACGACCTGACCGTCGTCCTCTACCCGGAGCTGTGCGACCCGCCGACCTTGCTCTTTCCCGAACTCATCAGACGGGCGGTCGCCGACGGGGCATGGGTCCACACGCCCTCCCAGTTCATCGCCGATCAGGTGACCGCGGCGTTTCCGGTCCCTCCCGAGCGCGTCCGCGCCGTCCACCAGGGGATCCCGCCGGTCCCCGGCGGTCCCGGCTCTCTGACGTCGCCGGTGCGGCTGCCCGAAGGGTGCCACCGCTACGTCCTGGCCGTGGGGACGGTCGAACCACGAAAGGACTACCCCTTGTTGGTGGCCGCGTTCGACGAGCTCGCCGCGGACCGTCCCGACGTGGCCCTCGTGGTGGTGGGCCAGGACGGGTGGGGTGCGGAACGGTTCACGAGGGCGGTGGAGGCGTCGCCGTTCAGGGGGCGGATCGTCCGTACCGGCTATCTCGACGAAACCGGCCTAGGCGCCGCCCTGCGCCACGCCGCCGTGCTCGCCTACCCGTCCCGCTACGAGGGGTTCGGGTTTCCCCCGCTCCAGGCCATGGCAGTCGGCGTTCCCGTGGTGACCACCTCTGCCGGCTCACTGCCCGAAGTGGTCGGGGACGGCGCCCTGCTCGTCGACACCGGGGACCGGGACGCACTCGCCGGTGCCCTCGACCAGGCGATCGAAGGTGGTACCGACATCGACGGGTTGGTGCGACGGGGCCTCGAACGGAGCCGCCTGTTCACCTGGGAGGCCTGTGCCGACGGCCTCGTCGGCCTGTACCGGGACGCCAGGGACGGACGTCGGTCCGGTCGCGCACGACCGGCCGGGAACAGAGGGGGTCGTGGGCCCGAGTCGAACGGGAGGGAACCATGAGCCAGCTGCGTCTGCTCATGATGGCCGAGCAGCTGCGCCGCCAGGCCTCGGGCGGCATCGGCACGTACATTCGCGGCCTTATCCAGGGGCTCGACGATCTCGATCCCGCCGAACGACCCGAGGTCACCTTGGTGGCCAGCCGGTCGACCTCGGACCGGGGAACACCCGATCCTCTAGCCGAACTGGCCTACTCGGTCCGGGCCTACCCGCTGCCCGGTCCCGTGCTGACCCGGGCCTGGGATCGGGGAGCCCTGCGGGGATCTCGGGGGTTCGACGTGGTCCAGGCCACCTCCCTGTCCACGCTGGCGCCCGGCCGGGCGGCTCTCGTGACCACCGTCCACGACCTCCTCTGGCGGCGGGTACCCGAGGCCTATCCAGCCCGTGGCCGGGCCTGGCACGAAGGAGCGCTGCGTCGGGCCCTTCGGCGGTCCGACCGGTTCATCGTCCCCGCCGAGGTCGTGGCGGTCGACCTCATCGAGGCCGGAGCCCCGGCCGGCTCGGTCCATGTGATCCCCATGGGCTCGGACCACCTCCCGTCCCCTGATGTCGATGCGGCGACCAGTTTGCTCTCGCGCATGGGCGTCGACGGGCCCTTCCTCCTGAGCGTAGGGACCCTGGAGCCACGCAAGAACCTCCCGCGTCTCGTGGACGCCTACGAGCGTGTGCGGTCGTCGCTGCCCGAAGCGTGGCCCCTGGTCCTGGTGGGGCCGAGCGGATGGGGGGCACAGGTCAAGCCGGACACCGGTGTGGTCCTCACCGGGATGGTCACCCCGGCGGAGCTCTCGGCTCTCTACGCCATGGCCCGGCTGCTGGCCTACGTTCCCCTGGAGGAGGGGTTCGGCCTCCCCCCGGTAGAGGCTATGGCCTTCGGCACCCCGGTGGTGGCCAGCCCGTTGCCGAGCACCGCCGGAGCGGCCTTCGAGGTCGATCCTCTCGACGTGGACTCCATCGCCGGAGGTCTCCTCGCCGTGGCCGGTGACGAAACCGAACGGGACCGGCTCTCCCGCCTCGGTCGCCTACGTAGCGACGAGCTGCGCTGGTCGGTCATCGCCGGCCAGCATCTCGCCGTCTGGCGTGAGGCCCGTCTGGCCAAGAGAGCCCTTCGTGGGTGATTCCTCGTCCGCGCTGCGGGTGTCGCTGGACGTGTCGGCGGTGCCGACCCGCGCCGTCGGTGCCGGCCACTACACGCTGCAGCTGGCGACGGCCCTCACATCCCGTGACGATGTCGCCCTCACCCTGGTCGGCCGCAGGGACGACGTGCGTCGGTGGTCGGACCTGGCGCCGCACTCGACGCTGGTGAGCGCAGCCCCCACGTCTCGCCCCCTGCGACTGGCCTGGGAACAGGCCCTGCTTCCCGGCCTCCTGGCCCGTTCGGGGGTGTCCGTGCACCACGGGCCCCACTACACAATGCCGGAACGCTCCTCGGTGCCGAAGGTCGTGACCGTCCACGACCTCAGCTTCTTCGTGGCTCCCCAGTGGCACGAACGGTCAAAGGTGCTGGTGTTCAAGCGCGCCATCGCCCGGGCCGCCCGGATGGCGGCTGCGGTGGTCTGCCCGAGCCGGGTGACCGCAGACGAGCTGGCCCGGTGGTGTCAGGTGGACGCCGAGGTGTTCGTGGCGTCCCACGGGGTCGACACCGCACAGTTCCGGCCCGATGAGCCCCATGCCGGGGCGGACCTGGCCGCCCTGGCCGCGGTGGATCCCCGTCTGGCCGACGGTCGCCCCTACCTGCTGTTCGTGGGCACACTGGAGCCCCGCAAGGAT
>DATCBL010000384.1:0-3829 GCA_036511875.1 Acidimicrobiales bacterium | reverse complement strand
CGTGGACGCGCAGCAGGCCACGCGTGTCGCGCCCGGCCGCCCCCGCCTCGCGGCGGTAACAGGCGGTGCCCGCGGTCAGCTTCAGCGGCAGGTCGGCCTCTTCCAGCACGTCTCCCCGCCACATCGACGTCAGGGGGACCTCGGCCGTCGGGATGGCCCACAGGTCGTCCCGCTCGAGGTGGTAGGCCTCCTCCTCGAACTTGGGCAGATGACCTGTGGACACCATCGTCCCGGTCAACACCAGGGTCGGCGGCCGGATCTCCTCGAATTCGTCGGCGTGGCTGTCGAGGGCGAAGGAGGTGAGGGCCCGCAGCAGCCGGGCTCCGAAGCCGCGGTAGAGGGGGAACATCGAACCGGACAGCTTGGCCCCCCGCTCCATGTCGAGGAGGCCCAGTTCGGCGCCGATGTCCCAATGGGGCACCCGCTGGGCCGCCCGGTAGGCCGGGGGCTCCTCGGGCCAGGTCCGGGCCATCACGTTTTCCTCGGGGCCGTCGCCGTCGGGGGCGTCGGGGGCGGGGAGGTTGGGAAGGTACAGGAGGGCCTGGTGCACCTCCTGGGTGGCGGCTTCGGCCACCGTGTTGAGCGTCCGCTCCTCGTCCCCCAGCTGCCGGCTGCGCTCGGTCAACTCCTCGGCCAGCGCCGCGTCACCCTCGCGACGGGCCTCGCCCACCTGCTTGGAGAGCGCCTTCACCTCGGCCCGGTAGTCGTCCCGATGGCCCACCGCGGCCCGGGCCCCCTGGTCGAGCTCGGCCAGTCGGTCGATCTCGGCGGGGTCCACCCCGCGCCGGCCGAGGGCGGCCTTCACCCCGGCGATGTCCTCCCTCACCAGCCGGATATCGATCATGACGGGCACAACGGTAGCGTGACCACCCGTGCCCGACGCCACCGTTCCCGCTCTCGCTCCGTTCGGCCCGGCGGGCGCCCCGGCCGTGGTCTGTGACGGCGTGGTCATCCGCTACGGCGAGACCCTGGCCGTCGACCGGCTCAGCTTTGCCGGCCGGGCCGGCCAGGTGGTCGCCCTCCTCGGCCCGAACGGGGCCGGCAAGACCAGCACCATCGAGGCCCTCGAGGGCTACCGGCCGGTCGATGCCGGCACGGCCCGCGTGTTGGGCCTCGACCCCCGCGGCGACCACGCCGCCCTGGTGGCCCGGATCGGGGTGATGCTGCAGAACGGCGGGGTCTACCCGATGCTGGGCCCGGCCCGGGTCCTCCACCTGTTCGCCTCCTACTACGACGACGCCGAGGACCCCGAGCGCCTGCTCGACCAGGTGGGCCTGGGCGCGGTGCGGCGGACCCCGTGGCGGCGGCTCTCCGGAGGCGAGCAGCAGCGCCTGGCCCTGGCCCTGGCCCTGGTGGGCCGGCCCCAGGTCCTCTTCCTGGACGAGCCCACCGCCGGGGTCGATCCCGAGGGCCGCATCGTGGTGCGCGACCTCATCGCCGCCCAGCGGGACCGGGGCATCTGCGTGATCCTCACCACCCACGAACTGGCCGAGGCCGAGCGGCTGGCCGACCACGTGGTGATCATCGACCACGGCCGGATCCTGGCCGAGGGTTCCCCCGGCGAGCTGGCCTCGGGCACCGCCGACGGGTCCATCCGGTTCTCCACCCGGCCGGCCATCGACACTGCGGCCGTGGCGCTGGCCGTCGGTGCGGGCGCCACCGTGACCGAGGAGCGCCCCGGCGCCTACCGCCTCCGGCCCCCGGACGGCGCCGGCGGTCCGGCCGTGGTGGCGGCCCTGGCCGGCTGGCTGGCCGAGCGGGACCTCTCCCTCGGCGACCTCCGCACCGGCCCGTCCCTGGAGGAGGCCTACCTGGCCATCACCGGGGCCCGGGTCGAGCCCGAGGTGTCGGGACCCGGTGCCGGACCTTCGGGCTCCGGGTCCCGGGGTCGGCACCGACGACGGTCCGAGCGGGGCTCGCGGCGGGCCGGCGGATGAGGCCCCTCACCGCCCAGCTGCGGGCCGAGCTCACCATGCTCTCCACCAACGGGGAGACTCTCTTCCTCACCCTCGGCATCCCGGTGGTGTTCCTCCTCTTCTTCTCGGCGGTGCACGTGCTGCCCACCGGCACCCGCCATCCGGTGGACTTCTTGGTGCCGGGCATCCTGGCCCTGGCCATCATGTCCACGGCCATGACCGCCCTCGGGATCGGCACCGGCTTCGAGCGCGGTTACGGCGTGCTCAAGCGGCTGGGCTCCACCCCGCTCGGACGGCCCCGCCTCCTGGCCGCCAAGATCGTCGCCATCATCGCGGTCGAGCTCCTCCAGGCCGCGGTGCTGGTGGCGGTGGGCTACGCCCTCGGATGGACGCCCGGGGGACCCGGCGGGGCCGGCGCCCTGGTCGGTGCCGCGGTCGGTGCCATGGTCCTCGGGACCGTGGCCTTCGGGGGGATCGGCCTGGTGCTGGCCGGGACGCTCAAGCCCCTGGTCAACCTGGCCGTGGTCAACGCCCTGTTCGTGGTGCTGCTCCTGTTGGGCGGCATGCTCATCCCCCTGGGCAAACTCCCCGCCTGGTTGGCCGACGTGTCCCGGGTGCTGCCGGCCTCGGCCCTGTCCGACGCCCTGCACGGATCGCTGGGCCACGGCACCCCGGTGTCGGCCCGCGACTGGGCCGTGCTGGGGGCGTGGGCGGTGGCCGCCCCGCTGGTGGCCGGCCTTGCCTTCCGTTGGGAGTGAGCTCGCCGCCGGCGGGTGAGGCGGCCCGGTCAGCCCGCGGCGCCGGCCAGCCGGTGCAGCCACTGGTCGAGCTGCTCCTGGTTCAACGCACCCAACACGTGGCCGACCACCTTGCCCGAGCTGTCGATGAAGAAGGTCTGCGGGTCCCCGTACAGGCCGTAGAGGCCGCTCGACACTTGGGTGGAGAAGTCCACCCCCACCGGATAGGTGATCCCCGCCTTCTCCACGAAGGGCAGGGCGTTGGACGGCTTGTCCGCCGTGTCCACCCCGATGAACTGCACGGTCGACCCCTTGGCCTGTTCGCCGGCCGCCGTCCGGGCCAGGAGCGGCGTCTCCTTCTGGCACGGCTCGCACCACGAGGCGAAGAAGTTGAGCACCACCGGATGGTGGCGGTCGCGTCCGAGCCCGTCCAGGCTGACCGGGGTCCCGCCGGTGAGCGACGGGAGGGTGAAGGCCGGGGCCGTGTCGCCCACGGCCACCAGCGGGCCCGAGCTCGAGCCGGTCCCCGACTTGGTGCCGAGGCCGACGAAGAGGACGAGGGCCAGGGCCGCGGCGATCACGCAGCCGATGATCAGGGCGCGCAGCCGGCGGGGCCTCGGGGCCGGGGTCGGTGTGGCCGCCGGGGGGGCGGGAGGCCCGCCTCCGTCGGGCGGCGGCGCCTGCCGCTCGCCGGCGCCGGTGGTGCTGGTCCCCGGCGAGGTCACGGTCAGTGCTTGGTGAAGATGTCGACCGCCATGAACACGAACAGGAGCGTGAGGTAGGTGATCGAGTAGCTGAACAGCTGCATGGCCGCCTTCGGCGTGGCCCGGGCCCACAGCCGGATGGCCAGGGCGACGAACACCACGCCCAGCACCGCGGCGGCGACGATGTAGATCACCCCGAGCCGGCCCACCGCGGCCAACAGCAGGGACACGCCCACCAGGATCACGCTGTAGACGAGGATCTCCCGGGCCGTCCTCTTGAACGTGGCCACCGCCGGCAGCATGGGGACGCTGGCCGCCTGGTAGTCGTCCTTGTACTTGACGGCCAGTGCCCAGAAGTGGGGCGGTGTCCACACGAAGATGATGGCGAACATCACCACCGGGGTCCACGACAGGCTGTCGGTCACCGCCGCCCAGCCCACCAGCACCGGCACCGCTCCGGCGGCTCCGCCGA
>DATCBL010000383.1:0-3296 GCA_036511875.1 Acidimicrobiales bacterium | reverse complement strand
CCCCGGCTCGCAACGAGACGACCACCACCGAGCGGCTCACCGCGGTGCCGGGCCGGGGGCGCCGGCCGGGATCGGGCTGAGGCCGAGGACGGCCAGCAGGTCCCGGGCCCCCCGGTCGAACCCCCGGGCGGCCACGTAGGCCAGGCCCTCGGCGGCCTGGGCCGACCGGCGGTCCGGGTCGGCGAGCAGCTCGGCCACGACACCGGCCAGCCGGTCCGTCGTCGTCTCGACCGGGACCTTGGCCACGAAGTCGGGCAGCGCGTGGGCCGGGCCGGCGTCGGTGACCACGGTCACCACGCCGTGGGCCAGGCAGTCGGCCACCGCCCCCGAGGTCTCCCCGTTGGTGGCGGACCGCAGCTGCACGGCCACCGAGGCCCGGGCCAGCCATCGCTCGTACTCGGCATCGTCCACCTCGCCGGTGAAGGTCACCACATCGGCCACACCCAGCTGCACGGCCTGGGCGTGGTAGCCCTCCAGCAGGGCCGGATCGATGGGGCCGACGAAGGCCAGCCTCACCGTCGGGTCGGCCCGGTGGAGCCGGGCCACCGACGCCAGCAGCAGCTCGGGCTGCTTGACCGCGTTGACCAGACCGAACGTGGCGATCAGCCCGGGCTCCTCGGTGCCGGGGCGACGGGGTACCGGGGGCGGGTAGGCGTAGGGGCAGACCGTCACCCGGCCGCGGTCCTCGGGTCGGGCGTCCCGACGGGCCAGGTCGGCGGCGAACTCCGACGTCACGATGAACGGGTGGGCCAGCCCGATCAGCTCGCGGGCCAGGAACACCCCGTGGGCCTCGGCCTCGGCCGGCTGCAGCCACCCGTCGGTGATCCACGCGTCGCTGGCTCCCTCGTACAGCCCGGTCACCACGGCGGCGTTGCCCTCGGGGACCGCGCCCCGGGCCGCTCCGTGCCGGTAGAGCCCGTTCAGTCGCACATCGTGGGCCAGCACCGCGGCCGGGACCCGGTCGAGGCGCACCAGGGCGAGGGCTCCGGCGTGGTGCTGGCTGTTCCCGATGCAGGCGATGACCGCCTCGTAGCCTCCCCGGACCGAGTCGGCCAGGGGAAGGGCCCGGGCCGGGTAGCCGTCGAACTCCGGCTCCACCTGGGACTCGGCGGCCCCGTCGCCGTCGAGGAACACGTCGACCTCGACCGAGTCGGCCAGGGCGCCGGCCAGCCGACGGGAGTACGAGGCCACCCCGGTGGTGGCCGGAGGCCACGGGGTGACCAGGGCCACACAGGGCCGCCGGCGCCACGCCGCCGGTCGACGGGGTCCGTTCCCCCCGGGCTCGGTGCTCAGGCTCCGGTAGACCCCGGCGGCCCGTTGGGCCACGTCGGACCAGGTGGGGCGGGGTCGTGCCGACCACTGGAGCAGCTGCCGGCGGAACCCCTGGTCGACCAGGCCCTGCTCCAGGGATCCGGCCATGGCGTCGGGGTCGGACGGGTCGAAGGTGGCCTCCGGCGCCACCAGCTCCCGGAGCGACGAGGTGTCCGAGGCCACCACCGGGGCCCCACAGGCCATGGCCTCGGCCACCGGGAGCCCGTACCCCTCGTAGAAGGACGGGTAGGCCACCAGCGCCGCGCTGCGGTAGAGATGGACCAGGGTGGTGTCGGACACCAGACCGGTGAGGAGCAGCTCCCGGTCGGCCAGGCCCAGGCTGCGGCCCAGGACGTCGTAGTGGTTGCGCTCGAGGGGGTCGAGCCGGCACACCAGGACCAGCTGGTGCCGGCGGCGGACCGGGTCGGGCAGGCGGGCGAACGCCCGGATCAGGCCCTCCATGTTCTTGCGGGGCTCGACCGCGCCGTTGTAGACCACCGTCCGCTCGCCGAGGCCCGGGAGCTGGGCCCGGGCCCGCTCGGCCTCGTGCCCGGCATCGCCACCGGGCCGGAACGCCTCGCCGCACGCCGCCCCCACCACGGTGATGCGGTGCTCGGGGATGCCCAGGCGGTCGGCGACGTCGTCGGCCGCCGACCCGGACAGGGTCACGACGTGGTCGGCGGCCCGGATCAGCTCGCGACGGGCCCGGTACCGTCGCCGCACCCCGGGGTCGGCCAGATAGGTGTCGGGGAACAGCTCGGGGATGAGGTCGTAGACCGTGACCACCAAGCGCCGGCCGGTGCGGGACGCCTCCCGGGGCCAGATCTCCCGCACCGGCGTGCCGATGTCGAAGGGGGACAGTGCGTGGAACACTCCGCCCGGACGGTCCCACCGCGCCCGGGTGGTGAGGGCACCGTCAGCCAGGGCCGGGGGCAGGTCGGTGACGGGGGGCAGGTCCGGGCGCACCAGCACCTGGTCCACCAGCTCTGGCACCGTCCGGACCAGGGCGGCGGCGAAGTCGAGCGCGTAGCGGGCCACGCCCCGCTCCCGGTAGGTGGGGCTCTGGGCCGCTTGCAGATCCAGTACCACCGGCGCACCGGGCGCCTCCGGGGTCAACGGGGCGGTTCCGGCTCACCCGAGCCCCGGCCCAGGCGGCGGAGCTCCTCGTGCAGCGCCTCGGTCTCGGCGCTCAGACGGGTGAGGCTGCGGCCCACGGCCTCGGCCACCTGGTCGTTGGCGTCGGCGAGGTCGCCGAGGATCCGCCGCAGGTCGCGGTGGGCCTCATCGAAGGACGCCATCAGTCGCACCGAAGCGTTCTCGACCTCCTGGGCGACCACTCGGCGGACCGGGTCCACGATGAGTTTGTCGTGCCAGGAGCGAGCGAACCCTCCCGAAGCCATGACCAGCATGGTACCTGGCCCCCATGGCCCGGGTGGGACGGTGGGCGAGCGCCGCGCCGGGGTGCGACCGGGTGGTCCGAGGGGGGAGCAGAGGGGCGGTCAGAGATGGAACTGCCGGAAGAAGTCCCACATCTGAGTGGTGGCGTCGACCTGAAAGGTGGTCGCTCCGACCCCGGGGTCGGCCGCGCTCACATTGCTCCCCGGCCACGAGTGTCCACCGCCGACGACGATGTAGAACTCGACCGCGGTGCCCGGTGGGCAGGAGTAGCGGCGCAGGACCACCTGGGTGCCGACCGGGGTGTCGATCGGTTTCGGGTCGCACCCGTCCTTGGCGGCCCAGGCCCCGACGGTGGCCGGGACACCGGGGCCCTCGAGGTCGGCCGGCTGGCCGGTGGGGTCCGGGCGGACCGGCTCGTCCGGTCCGAGGACCTGGGTCAGCGAGGCGGAGTCCACCCAGTGCATCGACACCTCCCGGGTCTACGCCGGAGGCTTCTCCGACGGGGCGGTGATGGCGTCCCTGCTGGCCTGCACCATGTCCGATCGGTTCGCCGCCATCGGCGCGGTCTCCGGCCTGGAGCTCCCCCA
>DATCBL010000382.1:0-2562 GCA_036511875.1 Acidimicrobiales bacterium | reverse complement strand
GGGGGAACCCGACCGGACCGAACCCCCGCCTTCGCCCCGGCCGGTCGGGGCCGCGGGCCCCGGTCGGCAGGTAGGATGGGCCCGAGGCTCGTTACCCGGGCCTCGTTGCGCGAGAGGCCCCTGCTCTGTCCACCTTCACCCCTGAATCTGCCGCCGCCCTTCCCGGGCTGCCCTGGCTGCAGCAGCGCCGGGTCGCCGCGGCCTCCACCTTCTCCTCGTCACCGCTGCCCAGCGAGAAGGACGAGGTGTGGCGGTACAGCCGGATCGACCAACTCGACCTGGACCGCTACGAGCCCGCCGGCATGGTGCCGCTCACGCCCCACAACGACCCGGGCCGGTCGCCTTCCGACCGGGTCCACTCGCTGGTGGCCAGCCTCGGGCCCCGGTCGGGGTTGGTGGTCACCATCAACGGCGTCCTGGCCACGCTGTCCTCGTCGGTGGACGACGACGTCCTGTCCCTGGGCCGTGCGGTCGAGCACTCCGAGGGGGAGGCCCTGCTCGGATCGGTGGTGACCCATCCGGGCGACTTCCTCCTCCTCAACGAGGCCTTCGCCGTCGACCCGTTGATCGTGGACATCGCCCCGGGCGCCGTCCTCGAGGACCCAGTGGTGGTGGTGCACGTGGTCACCGGCACCGAGGGTCAGGCGGTCTTCCCCCGTACCCTGGTCCGGGCGGGAGCGGCCTCCCGGGCCGGGGTGGTCGAGATGGTCATCGACGCCGACACCTCGCTGTTGGCCGACCTGCCGACGGCCGTCACGCTGACCGGGTCGCCGGACCGAGGGCGCCCGGGACTCGGGCACCTGGTCGTGCCGCTCACGGAGATCGAGGTGGCCGACGACGCCACGCTGGCCTTCGTCAGCGTCCAGTCGTTGGGCGGCGATACCTGGGAGCTGGCCCATCAGGGCAGCACCATCGGGGCCAATGCCACCCTCCACAGCTTCGCGGTGGCCCTCGGCGGCAGCTACGCCCGCCTGCGGACCGACTCGGCGTTGCAGGGGGTCGCGGGGACCAGCCTGCTGCGGGCCGCTTTCATCGGCCGCGACGATCAGATGCTCGACTTCCGAACCCTTCAGGACCACCTCGCCCCCCGCACCACCAGTGACCTGTTGTTCATGGGGGCGGTGGCCGACACCGCCCACTCGGTCTACAGCGGGCTCATCCGGGTCCGGCGGGGAGCGGTGCGTTCCGACGCCATGCAGACCAATCACAACCTGGTCCTCGACGAGGGCGCCCATGCCGACTCGGTGCCCAATCTCGACATCGAGGAGAACGACGTCAGGTGCAGTCACGGGTCGACCGTCGGCCCGGTGGACGAGGAGCAGCGTTACTACCTCGAGTCCCGCGGGGTCGAGCCCTCGGTGGCCGAACGGCTCATCGTGGCGGGCTTCTTCGAGAACATCGCCGACCAGGTCCCCATCCCGGGCACCCGTTCCATGGTGGGCCGGGCTCTGGCCGACCGCACCGGGGCGTCCGTTGCCTGAGCGCACCGCCGCTCACGCCGGCCGAGGGGGAGTGGTCCGGCTCTGTGCCCGGGGCGACCTGTCGTCGGGGGAGGCCCGACGGTTCGACGTGGCCGGGCTCCGGCTGGCCCTGGTCCGCATCGACGATGACTTCTATGCCATCGGCGACCGGTGCAGCCACGAGGACTACTCCCTGGCCGACGGTGAGGTGTGGGCGGGGGAGCGCGAGATCGAGTGTGCCAAGCACGGATCCACGTTCGACCTGCGCACCGGAGAGCCGTGCTCGCTCCCGGCCACCCGACCGGTGCCGGTCTACGAGACCGTCATCGACGGGGACGACGTGTCGGTGGTGGTCCCGTGAGCACGGGCGAACTGGTCATCGACGATCTCCGGGTCGGCATTCCCGGCCGAGAGATCCTCCGAGGGGTGTCCCTGACCGTGCGCAGCGGGGAGGTGCACGCGGTGATGGGGCCGAACGGCTCAGGGAAGAGCACCCTGGCCCACGTCCTGATGGGTCGGCCCGGCTACGAGATCCTGGGCGGCTCCGTCACCCTCGACGGCATCGACCTGCTGTCGCTGCCCACTTGGGAGCGGGCCCGCGCCGGCCTCTTCCTCGCCATGCAGCATCCCATCGAGGTACCCGGCGTGTCCTTGCTGACCTCGTTGACCGCGGCGCGACCGGAGGTCTCCGGCGGTGAGGCCGGCGCCCCGACCGGGGACGTCGAGGGCCGCCTGCGCGATGAGGCCCGGCGCATCGGGTTCGACGAGCGGTTCCTCACCCGGCCCCTGAACGTCGACCTCTCCGGAGGAGAGCGGAAGCGAAACGAGACGCTCCAGATGGGCGTCCTCCGGCCACGGTTCGCCGTCCTGGACGAGATCGACTCGGGCCTGGACGTCGACGCGCTGGCCGCGGTCGGACGGCGGGTCGAGGAGGCCACCACCGAGTGGGGGCTCGGCGTGCTGGCCATCACCCACTTCCGCCGGCTGCTGGACGTACTCCGTCCCGACGTGGTGCACGTGCTGTCCGACGGGTTGGTGGTGGCCACCGGGGGGAGTGAGCTGGCCGAGACGGTCGACCGGACCGGGTATGCCGCCTACGGCT
>DATCBL010000381.1:0-4125 GCA_036511875.1 Acidimicrobiales bacterium | reverse complement strand
AGATGCGGATGAACAGCTCCCCGATGATCTTGCGCTTGGTCTCGGGATCGGTCACACCAGCCAGGGCCTCGAAGAACCGGTCGGCCGCCTTCACGTGGACGAGGTCGATGTGGAACTGGCGGCGGAAGGTCTCCTCCACCTGCTCGCTCTCGTTGGCCCGCATGAGGCCGGTGTCCACGTACACACAGGTCAGTTGGTCGCCGATGGCCTTGTGGACCAGGGCGGCGGCCACCGCCGAGTCGACGCCGCCCGAGAGAGCGCAGAGCACGGGCGAGTGGCCCACCTGGGCCCGGACCGCCTCGACCTGCGACTCGATGATCGAGGTGTGGGTCCACGACGGCGGGCAGCGGCAGATGTCGTAGAGAAAGCGCTCGAGGAGATCGCGACCCCGCTCGGTGTGGACCACCTCGGGATGGAACTGCACCCCGTAGATGGCCCGTTCGGGGTCATGGAGCGCGGCCACCGGGGCGTCGGGGCTGCTGGCCGTGGCCACGAACCCGGTGGGGACCGTGGTGATGGCGTCCCCGTGGCTCATCCACACCTCGGCCCCACCCGGCCAGTCGACGAACAACGGCGACGAGCCGGTGACGGTCAGGGTCGTGCGGCCGTACTCGCCCCGCCCGGTCCGGGACACCTCGCCTCCGAGCTGCTGGGTCAGCAGCTGGGCGCCGTAGCAGATCCCGAGGATGGGAATGCCGGCCTCGTAGACGGCCGGGTCGATCGTCGGCGCCGGCCTCTCGTTGACCGACTTGGGCCCACCCGACAAGATGATCCCCGACGGGTGCCGGGCCACCAGGTCGGCGGCCGAGGACGTGTGGGGCACGATCTCGGAGTAGACGTGTGCCTCGCGGACCCGTCGGGCGATCAGCTGGGCGTACTGAGCGCCGAAGTCGACGACCAGGATGGGGCCATCGCCAGCGTGGCCGGCGCCGGCGGGCTCGGGGCTCAATGGCCCATGCCGACGCCCTGCGAGCGTTGCAGGTCCTTCCCCTCGGTCTGGAGGGCGGGGGCCACCATCACCTCTGCCTTCTGGAACTCCTTCACCGTCTGGTAGCCACAGGTGGCCATGGCCGTGCTCAGGGCGCCGAACAGGTTCATCCGGCCGTCGTTCTCATGGGCCGGGCCGAGCAGGATCTCCTGGAGCGTCCCCCGGGTGGTGGTCTTGACCCGTGCCCCCCGGGGGAGGGTGGGATGGAAGGTGGCCATGCCCCAGTGGTAGCCCCGGGCCGGGGCCTCCACCGCCGAGGAGAGCGGAGAGCCCAACATGACCGCATCGGCTCCGCAGGCCACCGCCTTGGCGATGTCTCCGCCCTTGGACATCCCGCCGTCGGCGATCACATGGCAGTAGACGCCGGTCTCATCGAGGTGCCGCATGCGGGCCCCGGCGACGTCGGCGATGGCCGTGGCCTGGGGGACCCCGATCCCGAGGACCCCGCGGGTGGTGCAGGCGTTGCCCGGGCCCACCCCGACCAGCACGCCGACGGCACCGGTCCGCATCAGATGGAGCCCTGCCTGGTAGGAGGCGCAGCCCCCGACGATCACCGGGATCTCGAACTCGCGGATGAAGCGCTTGAGGTTGAGGGGCTCGACGGTCTTCGACACGTGCTCGGCCGACACCACCGTCCCCTGGATGACCAGCAGGTCCAGCTCCGCGGCCAGCACGGCCGGGGCGAACTGCTCGGTCTTCTGGGGGGTCACCGAGGCCGCGGTGGTGATGCCGGCCGCCTTCATCTCCCGGATCCGCTCGGTCACCAGCTCCAGCTGGACCGGCTCGGCGTACATCTGCTGCATCCGGGCGGTGGCCTTCTCGGCCGGGAGCTCCCGGATCTCGTCGAACAGGGGAGTGGGGTCCTCGTAGCGGGTCCACAGGCCCTCGAGATTGAGGGCCCCGAGGCCGCCGAGGCGGCCGATCTCGATGGCCGTGGCCGGACTGACCACCCCGTCCATGGCCGAGGCCATGAGCGGGAGCTCGAACTGATAGGCGTCGATCTCCCAGCTGATGTCCACATCCTCGGGATCGCGCGTCCGGCGGCTGGGCACGATGGCGATGTCGTCGAACCCGTACGCCCTCCGACCCGATTTGAAGATGCCGATCTCTAGCTCAGCCACGTGATGTTCCTCCGGACCCTGGTCGCAGTTGCTCCACACCTCCGATCGGTGGCCGCTCCGACTCGGAGCCATCGACTGCACCCCACGATACCGCCTGGGACCGCGGCGCTGGTCCCGTCACCCGGCCGAGGCCCGGGGCCGGAGCGAGGGCGGGAAGTCCACCCCGAGCACCAGGCAGACCAACTCCATGAGAGTGCGGGCCGTGGCCCCCCAGACCGTCTCGCCGGCCACGTCGAAGAACCACACCGGGAACTCGCCGTCGGGGAGCCCGGACACGCCGACCCGGCCGGGCACCGACCACCACTCCTCGTGGAACGCCCCGTCGGCCACCAGATCGCTCAGCGCCACGTCGAAGACCCGCTCCACCTCGGCCGGGTTGGCCGTGAGCTCGGGCCGGCGCTCGAGCTCGGCCACCACCGGGGTCATCACCGAGTTGGACGAGATGGTGGGCATGGCCGTCAGCTCCCCGATCACCGAGACCAGCGCGGGGTCGAGCGCCACCTCCTCGGCGGACTCGCGCAGGGCGGCCGCGACCACTCCCTCACCGCCCTCCAGCCTCCCCCCGGGGAAGGCCACCTCCCCCTGGTGGGAGCGCAGGTGGTCCGACCGAACGGTGAGGACGACGCGGGACTCGCCGCCCTCCTCGAACAGCGGGACCAGCACGGCGGCCGGTCGGCCCTCGGCCACCTGCCCGGCCAGGGTGCGCCAGGGCTCACGGACCTGGCCCAGCCGGGCCGCCCGGTCGCCCTCCACCGCCGCCCGGACCCGGGCCAGGGAGATGCGGCGGCGGAGCTCGGGCCGGAGCCCGGCCCAGGGGGCCTCGTCTCCGGGGCGATGGCGAGGGGGGCGGGGGATGGAGCGGCGGTTGGCGGCGCCAACCGGGAGATCGGGGGAGTCCATGAGGCTCTCAGAGTAGGGCGGAGGCGGGGGTGCCCAGCCGGTGGCGGTACGGGCCGGTGGCCGCGACCAGGTCCCCGGACGCCAACCGACCGGGCCCGAAGGCCCGGTCGGTTGGGACGACTGGGTGCGCCGGCTCGGCGCTCCTGGCCCCCGAGGGAGCCAGGGTGGGCTACATCATGCCGCCCATGCCACCCATCCCGCCCATGCCGCCACCCATGGCGGCCGCGGCGGCGGCTGCGGCGGCCGGGTCGGCCTTCTCCGGCTTGTCGGCCACCAGAGCCTCGGTGGTCAGAAGGAGCCCGGCGATCGACGCGGCGTTCTGCAACGCCGACCGGGTGACCTTGGCCGGGTCGATGACGCCGGCCTTGACCAGGTCCACCAGCTCGCCGGTGTTGGCGTTGAGGCCGATGGTCCCGGTCTCCGACTCCACCTGGCGCACGTAGACCGAGCCCTCCAGCCCGGCATTGCTGGCGATGCAGTGCAGCGGCGCGGCCAGGGCCTTGGCCACGATGGACGCCCCGGTGGCCTCGTCCCCGGTGAGGGAGGCGGCCACGGCGAGGACGGCGGCCCGGGAGCGGACCAGTGCGGTCCCCCCTCCGGCCACGATGCCCTCTTCCACGGCGGCCCGGGTGGCGGAGAGGGCATCCTCGATGCGGTGCTTCTTCTCCTTCAGCTCCACCTCGGTGGCCGCTCCGACCTTGACCACGGCGACGCCTCCGGCCAGCTTGGCCAGACGCTCCTGGAGCTTCTCGCGATCCCAGTCGGAGTCGGTGTCGTCGATCTCGCGCTTGATCTGGGCGATCCGGCCCTTCACGTCCTGGTCGGCACCGCCGCCTTCGACGATGGTGGTGTCGTCCTTGGTCACGATGACCCGGCGGGCCTTGCCCAGGAGATCGACGGTGGTGGTGTCCAGCTTCAGGCCGATCTCCTCGGAGATCACCTGGGCGCCGGTCAGCACCGCCATGTCTTGGAGCATGGCCTTGCGACGCTCACCGAAGCCCGGCGCCTTGACGGCCACCGACGTGAACGTGCCACGGATCTTGTTGACCACCAGGGTGGCCAGCGCTTCACCGTCGACGTCCTCGGCGATGATCAGCAGTGGCTTACCGGCCTGCA
>DATCBL010000380.1:0-4866 GCA_036511875.1 Acidimicrobiales bacterium | reverse complement strand
GCCGTGGTCCCCGAGGAGTACGACGGGGACGAGCCACCGGTCGACCAGGCGGCCGACCCGGCCCGTACCGGCGAGCTGTGGATCAAGGGCCCCAATGTGGTGCGGGGCTACTGGAATCGACCCGAGGAGACCTCCCTCAGCTTCACCCGGGGCTGGCTGCACACCGGCGACGTGGCCCGCATCGACGCGGAAGGGTTCGTCTACATCGTCGACCGGGCCAAGGACATGATCATCCGGGGCGGGGAGAACGTCTACTGCGTCGAGGTCGAGGCCGCCCTCTTCGAGCATCCGGCGGTGGCCGACTGTGCGGTGATCGGTGTCCCCCACCCGGTCCTGGGCGAGGAGGTCGGGGCCGTGGTGGTGCTCCGCCCCGGTGAGGACGTGGGGGCCGACGAGCTGTCCCGGTTCGTCCGCGAGCGCCTGGCCGCCTTCAACGTGCCCAGCCGCTTTTGGTTCCGGGCCGAGCCCCTCCCCCGCAATCCGGCCGGCAAGGTCCTGAAGCGCCAGCTCCGCACCGAGCTCCTCGGGGGGGCCGCCCCGGCCGGATGAGCGGGGCTCGGTCGGCGCCGCCTATCCGGGCCCTCACTCCCCGGGCGTGAGCAGGGCGCGGGTGTCCTCGACGTCCCGCCGGATCTGGTCGACCAGGGCCTCGGTGGAGGGGAAGGCGATGTCGTCGTGCAGCCGGGCCACGAAGGACACCCTGGCCTCCTCGCCGTAGAGATCGCCGGTGAAGTCGAGCAGGTGGGCCTCGACCAGCAGCTCGCCGTCGCTCCCGTAGAAGGTGGGCCGCCGGCCCACCGAGATGGCGGTGGGCCACACCGACCGGTCCGGACGCTCGTACCAACCGGCGTAGGTGCCGGTCCCCGGCAGGCAGATGCTGGCCGGCACGGCCACGTTGGCCGTCGGGAACCCCAGCTCGGACCCACCCCGCCGATCGCCGTTGGCCACCTCCCCCCGAACCTGATGGGGCCGACCCAACAGCACCGCCGCCTCCTCGACCCTCCCGTCGCCCACCAGGCTGCGGATGCGGGTGGACGAGATGGGCTCGCTCAGGCCCCCGACCCGACCGGGCTCGGAGCGGAGCGACACCCCGTCCACCTCGAAGCCGGCGGCGGAGCCCATCTCCCCCAGCAAGGCCACATTGCCCTTGCGGCCGTGGCCGAAGTGGAAGTCCTCACCCACCACCACCAGCCGGGCGTCCAGCCCCGCCACCAGGGTCCCGTTCACGAAATCCTCCGCCGTCTCGTTGGCCCGCTCGGCGTCGAAGCGGACCACCACCGTGCGGTCCACCCCGGCCGCCTCCAGCAGCTCGAGCTTCTGATCGAGGTCGCAGAGCAGCCGGGGGGCGGACTCGGGGCGGACCACGGTGGCCGGGTGGCGGTCGAAGGTGACCACCGCGGTGGTCAGGCCGTCCCGGCGGGCCCGCTCCGCCAGTTCGGCCAACAGGGCCCGGTGGCCGAGGTGGACACCGTCGTAGGCCCCGATGGTCACGGCCGATCCCCCGTCCGGCGGGGCGGAGCTGGCGAGATCGGTCACGATGTCCATCACCGGGGAAGGTTACTGCCGCGGTCGAGCCACCCCGGGCCGCGTCGGGTCCGGGCCGGGATTCATCCCGCCGACTCCAGGACCACGGCCGGGCGGATCCGGTCGGTCTCGGTGGCCTCGTACACCGCCAGCAGCCGATGGCCCTGGTCGACCAGGCCCCACGGACCGTCCCCGGTCACCCCGACCGGCACCCGGTCGAGGGCCAGGCCCCGGGCGATGTGCCGCTGCACGTCGGCGGTCACCACCACCTGGTCCAGGTCCCGGAGGGCCTGGGCCGGGGAGAGCACCACCGCCGGGGTCAGCTCGCCGACCAGCCGGGCGTCCTCCACCGAGAACGACCCGATGCTGGTGCGTCGGAGGTTCCGGAGGTGGGCCCCTCCCCCCACCGCCGTCCCGAGGTCGGCGGCCAGCACCCGGACGTAGGTGCCCGACGAGCACGACACCTCCACCCGGAACACGCCGGGCTCGGGGCCGGGGTCGACGTCGAACCGATGGACGGTGACCGGACGGGCCGGGCGGTCGACCTCGATCCCCTCCCGGGCCAGGGCGTGCAGGCGCCGACCCCCCACCTTGACCGCCGACACCATGGGCGGGACCTGCTCGATCGGGCCGGTCAGGGCCTCGGCGGCCGCCCGCACCTCGGCCAGGCCCACCGAGTCCATGTCCCAGGTCCCGATGACCTCTCCGGAGGCGTCCAGCGTCGACGTGGCGGTACCCAGCACCACCTCGGCCTGGTACGTCTTGGGCAGGGCGGTGAGGAACCGCATGAGCCGGGTCGCCCGCCCGAGGCCCACCAACAGGACCCCGGTGGCGTCGGGGTCGAGGGTGCCGGCATGGCCGACCCGTCGCTGACCGAAGGTCCGCCGGCACCGGGCCACCACGTCGTGGGAGGTCCAACCGGCCTCCTTGTCCACCACCACCAGCCCGGTAACCACCTCGGCCGCCGGCGGGCTCACCGCTCGGGCCCGCCGGCGTCCGCGGTCCCCTCCGGCCGGTCGTCTCCGCCCCGGATCCTCCGCAACACGTCCTCCACCCGGCCGCCGGCCACCACGGCCGGGTCCACGGCGAACTCGAGCTGGGGGGTCCGTTTCATCCGGACCTGACGGCCCAGGACCCGTTGGAGCTGGGCCCGGCGCTCGGCCAGGGCCTCGGTCGAGTCGTCGGTGAGCGAGCTCAGGTACACCGTGGCGTGACGGAGGTCGGGGGCGGTGTCCACCGCGGTCACCGTGACCAGCCGCAGCCGCTCGTCGGCATCGGCCAGCCGCTCGAGCTCCTCGGCCAGGACCTGGCGCAGCACCTGGTTGACCCGCAACGAGCGGGCGTAGGGGGCCACCCCCCGATTGTCCTGTCGACGAGCTGCCACCGCTGCCGCCACTCCCACCGGGCACCCGGGTGGAGCCGCCCGTGAACGGGCGACCACCGCCACTAGGTGCGGGGGATCTCCCGCTCGTCGTAGGTCTCGATGATGTCGCCCTCTTTGAGGTCCTGGTAGTCGGAGAGCCCGATCCCGCACTCGAACCCGGACTGCACCTCGCGGGCATCTTCCTTGAACCGGCGGAGCGAGGTGATCGCCCCCTTCCAGATGACCACCCCGTCGCGCAGGAACCGGACCTTGGAGCCTCGGGTGATGACGCCCTCTCGCACGTAGCACCCGGCGATGGCGCCGACCCGGGGGACCCGGAAGACCTGTCGGACCTCGGCCTCTCCGGTCACGATCTCCTCGTAGACCGGCGACAGGAGTCCGAGCATGGCCGCCTCGAGGTCCTCCAGCAGCTTGTAGATGACTTCGTAGAGGCGGATCTCCACGCCGGCCTTGGCCGCCATCTCCCGGGCCCGGCGATCGGGTCGCACGTTGAACCCGATCATGGTGGCGGCCGAGGCCTGGGCCAGCTCCACGTCGGACTCGGTGATGCCGCCCACGCCCCGGTGGACGAAGCTGAGCTTGACGTCGTCCCGCTCCAACTTCCGGAGGCTCTCGGTCACCGCCTCCAGCGAACCCCGGACGTCGGCCTTCAGGATGAGGTTGAGGGTGGCCGTCTCCCCGCGCTGGATCTGCTCGAACAGGTCCTCCAGCTTGGCCCCGCCCAGGGCCGAGGTGGCCGCGGGCACGTGCCCGGCGACTCGGTAGCGGTGGGCCCGGGCCTCGCCGATGGTGCGGGCCTGGGCCAGTTCCGGGGCCACCCGGAACTCATCGCCGGCCTCGGGCGGCTCGGAGAAGCCCAGCACCTGCACGGGAGTGGAGGGGGGAGCCTCTTTGATCTGCTCGCCGTGGTCGTCGACCAGGGCCTTGACCTTGCCCCAGGCCGCTCCGGCCACGATGGGGTCTCCGACCCGGAGCGTGCCGTGCTCCACGATGACCGACGCCACCGGGCCCCGGCCGATCTCCAGCTCGGCTTCGAGCACCACGCCGCGGGCCCGGCCTTCGGGTGAGGCCACCAACTCCTCCACCTCGGCCACCAGGATGATCTGCTCCAGCAGATCCTCGATGCCCAGGTTCTGCAGGGCTGAGACCTCGACGGTGATGGTGTCGCCGCCCCAGGCCTCGGGGACCAGCCCCTGCTCCGAGAGCTGTTGGAGGACCCGGTTGGGGTCGGCCTCCTCGCGGTCGATCTTGTTGACGGCCACCACGATGGGCACCTCGGCCGCCTTGGCGTGGTCGATGGCCTCGATGGTCTGGGGCATCACCCCGTCGTCGGCCGCCACCACCAGCACGACGATGTCGGTGACCTCGGCGCCCCGGGCCCGCATGGCGGTGAAGGCCTCGTGACCCGGGGTGTCGATGAAGGTGATGGGATGGTCGTTCCACTCCACCTGGTAGGCCCCGATGTGCTGGGTGATCCCACCGGCCTCTCCGGCCACCACGTTGCTCGACCGGATCCGGTCGAGCAGGAGGGTCTTCCCGTGGTCCACGTGGCCCATCACCGTGACCACCGGGGGCCGCGGGCGCAGGTCGGCCTCGTCCTCCTCCTCGTCGTCGTCATCGAAGAACTTGGCCAGGAGCTCGGCCTCGCGCTCCTCGCCCGGGTCGACCAGGCGCACCTCGGCGCCGAGCTCGGCGGCGAACAGGTCGATCATGTCGTCGGTGAGGGACTGGGTGGCCGTGACCATCTCTCCCTGCAGCAGCAGGAACCGGATGACGTCGCCGGCCGACCGGTTGAGCTTGGGGCCGAGGTCACGGGCGGTCGAGCCGCGCTCGATGATGACCTCGGCGTCGGGCACCGGTGCCGTCGACGGCGTGTAGGCGGTCAGCTGGGTCGGTTCGAGCTCCTCGAGATTGCGACGCCGACGACGAGGCCTGCGCTGGTTGGGGCGTCCACGACC
>DATCBL010000379.1:0-3748 GCA_036511875.1 Acidimicrobiales bacterium | reverse complement strand
GGTGGAGAACAGCGAGGGCGGCCACGAGGTCGACGTGACGGCCACCGGGTCGGGACCCCTGGTGGTCCTGCGCAACGGCGTGGCCATCGCCGGCACCTGGACCCGTCCGACCCTGACCCAGCCGGCCACCCTGACGTCGGCCGCCGGCGTGCCCATCACCCTGCAGCCCGGGAGCAGCTGGGTGGAGCTGGCGCCGGTCGGCATCCCGGTCACGCCGGCGGCGGCACCCCCCGGCCCGGCCGTCACCGCCACCACCAAGGCGTCGTAGCCGGAGCACGAGGCGCGGCCGACCGGCGCCGGTCAGCGTCCCAGGGTCCGGCGCAACAGGTCGAGCGCGGCGATGGTGGCGTACTGGCGGACCCGATCACGGTCCCCGGGGACGGTGAAGGCGAACGCCTGGGTCCCGTGGCCCGGGCGGGACAGGCCCACGAAGACGGTGCCGGGCGGCTGGTCGTCCTGGGGGTCGGGCCCGGCCACCCCGGTCATGGACAGCCCCACGTCGGCCCGGAGCACCGAGCGGGCGCCGTCGGCCATGGCCCGGGCGGCGTCCTCGGACACCACCGGCCCCTCGGGCACCCCGAGGACCCGGTACTTGACCTCCGAGGCGTAGGACACCACCGAGCCCCGGAACCACCGGCTGGCCCCGGGCACGTTGACCAGTCGCGATGCGGCCAGGCCGCCGGTGAGCGACTCGGCCAGGCCCAGGGTCAGCCCGTCGGCGACCAGGACGCGGGCCACGGCGTCCTCGATGGCTTCGTCGTCGATCCCGAAGACCACGTCGCCAGCGGCCTCCTCGAGGATGCGCCGGATCTCTCGTTCCTCGGCGTCCAGTCGCGCCGAGGCGGTGGCCTGGTCGTCGGACCGGACGGTGACCCGTACCTTGATCCCCTCGATCCCGCTGGCCAGGAAGGCCACGGTGGCGGGGGGCGGGGCCGGGCCGTCGGGGGACCCGGCCGGGGCCGCGTCGAGATGGTCGATGTGGTCGGCCAGGGTCTCGGCCAGCCCCGACTCGCTCATGCCCCAGGTCCGGATGACCCGGCTCACGATGACCCCGGTGGCCTCGCCGCGTTCGGTCATGCGCTGGACGAGGTCGGGGGCGATGGCCCGTTCGAACATGTCGGCCATCTCGTAGGGGACCCCGGGCACGGCGTAGACCACCTTGTGGCCGACCGGGCAGATCAGCCCCGGAGCCGTCCCCTTGGTCTGGGGGATGACGGTGGCTCCATCGGGCACGTCGGCCTGGCGCAGGTTGGATTCGGGCATCTCACGCCCGCGGGAGGTGAACACGGTGCGCATCCTCGCCACCGCCTGCTCGTCGCGGTGGAGGGAGACGTTCATCACCTCGGCGATGGCCTCACGGGTGATGTCGTCGTGGGTGGGCCCGAGCCCCCCGCACACGATGACGCCGTCGCTGCGGGCCAGGGCGGTGCGGAAGGCCAGCACCATGCGCTCGTGGTTGTCGCCGACCGCCTGGTGGAAGTGGGAGTCCACCCCGATAGCGGCCAGGTGCTCGCCCATCCACCGGGAGTTGGTGTCGGTGATCTGGCCGAGCAGCAGCTCGGTCCCGACGGCCACGATCTCGATCCTCATGGGCGGTCAGGCGGCCGAGCGGATCCGGGCGGCCCGGCGCCCGTCGACCAGGTACTGGGCCCCGGTGAACACCGTCAGGGCCGTGGCCACCCACATGCCGGCCGAGAGGATGGAGTGGTGGGTGGCCAGGGGTGGGGCCAGGCACATGCCGATGGCGATGTCCTGGACGAGGGTCTTGAGCTTGGCCGAGTTGCGCGCCGGGATGGAGATACCGTGCCGGCCCACCACGGAGCGGTAGACGGACATGGCGATCTCCCGCACGGCGATGATGGCCACCGGCAACCACCAGACGATGCCCTTGGCCACCAGGGCCACCAGGGCCCCCAGCACCACCACCTTGTCGGCCAACGGATCGAGGAAGGCCCCCGAGCGGGTAGTCCCCTGCCTGCGGGCCAGCCACCCGTCGATCCCGTCAGACATGGCCAGCAGCCCGCCGAACACGAACGTGAACCAGCTGGCCCCCCACAGCATGATCATGACGATGACCACCGGGGTAGCCAGCAGGCGCAGCACGGTGATCCCGTTGGCCGGGGTGAGGAGGGCCGACGGCCCGAAGGTCGTGGGCCCGGTGGCGGTGGTGGGCAGCGGCGTTCCGGGGTGCACGGCCCTGTCGCTCATCGGGCCGTCCCCACCGGGGCGGCCAGCGGTCGGTTCCGGGCCCCACGGGGTTCGGAGGCCGGTTCGGCGAACAGGTCGGGGCCGTCGGCGCCGGTGATCACCACCTCGGCGAACGATCCCACCGCCAGATCGTCGGGCAGGTTCACGATCCCGTCGATCTCCGGGGCCTCACGGTAGGTCCGTCCCTCGCCGGGCGCGTCGACCAGCACCTCGACGGCAGCGCCGAGCAGCTGGTCCCGTCGGGCGGCGGTGATGCCGTCCTGGAGCTCGGTGCACTCGCGCAGGCGCTCGGCCACCAGGGCTCGGTCGACCTGGTCCTCGAGACCGGCAGCGTGGGTGCCCGCCTCGCTGCTGAACGGGAAGAATCCCACCCAGTCCAACTGGGCCGCCTCGATCCACTGGAGGAGCAGGTCGTGATCGGCCTCGGTCTCTCCGGGATACCCGATGATGAACGACGAGCGGAAGGCGGACGTCGGCTCCGAGGATCGGATCGAGGCGATGCGGTCGAGGAACCGATCCCCCTCCCCCCAGCGCCGCATCCGCTTGAGCAGCGGGCGGGAGACGTGTTGGAGCGAGAGGTCGAAGTACGGGACCCCGGTGGCCAGGATGGCGTCGACCAGGGCATCGTCCAGCGTCGACGGGTAGAGATAGAGGAGGCGGACCCAGCGGACCCTCTCGGCCACCGCGCCCACCAGCTCGACGATGGGACGCGTGCCCCCGACGGCGGGGCCGTCCAGGGGCGACCGCACCCGGCCCCCGGAGCGGTCGAGGGCGAACGACGACAGGTCCTGGGCCACCAGCACCACTTCGCGCAGCAGGCCGTCGGGCCCGCCGAGCTGATCCACCTCGGCCAGGAGGGAGGCCGTGGTGCGCGACCGCTGCTTCCCCCGGAACGACGGGATGGCGCAGAAGCCGCAGTTGCGGTCGCACCCCTCGGCCACCTTGATGTAGGACCACGGAGCGGCCGTGGCCGGTCGGGGCAGGTTGAGCAGGTCGAAGGACGGAACGGGCGCCTCCCCGGTCGGGCCCGGCTTGCGGACCAGCGACACCGGGGTCCCCACCGACGGTGACCCGGCCGGCGGACCGGTGTCCGCCGGTCGACCGGTCAGGGACACCCCGAAGGGCGCCACCAGATCGACCTCGGGAAGGGCCTCGGCCAGCTCGTCGCCGTAGCGCTCGGCCATGCAGCCCGTCACCACCAGGCGGGCGCCGCGGCGGCGGGCATCGGACAGGGCCAGCACGGTGTCCACCGACTCCTGCCGGGCCGCCTCGATGAAGGCGCAGGTGTTCACCACCACCAGGTCGGCCTGCTCCGGGGTGCCGGCCGGCTGGTAGCCGTCAGCCACCAGTGTCCCCACCAGCTTGTCGGAGTCCACCTGGTTCTTCGGGCAGCCCAACGTCTCGATCCAGTAACGCTCGGCCACCAGGACAATCTACCGGGGTCCCGGACCGGTGAGGCTCCGGGCCCGGCCCACCGGCGACGCGACCGGCACGCCAGGCGGGCCGGGCCGGGTTCGGCCTGCTTGGTAGGGTGGCCCCG
>DATCBL010000378.1:0-4701 GCA_036511875.1 Acidimicrobiales bacterium | reverse complement strand
GTGGAAGGGTTACTTCTTGGTCTCCCAGAAAATCTTGTCGATCGCCGCGATCTGGGCCAACAGGTCGTCGGCCACGGCCACGTCGGTGGTCTTTTTGGCGTCGCCGGCCTTTTTGGTGGCCTTCCAGAACAGGTCGTGCAGTTGGGGGTACTTCTCGAGATGCTCGGGCTTGAAGTAGTCGGTCCACAGCACCCACAGGTGGTGCTTCACGAGGTCCGCCCGCTCCTCCTTGATGATGATGGCCCGGGTCTTGAAGGCCTGGTCGTCGGAGTCGTTGTACTTGGCCATGGTGCCCTTGACCGACTCCGCCTCGATGCGGGCCTGGGCCGGGTCGTAGACGCCACAGGGCAGGTCGCAGTGGGCGTGCACCGTGAGGGGTGCGGACAATCGGTCGATGGTGGCGAGCAGCTGGTTTACGAGGCGCATGCGATGGCTCCTTCTCGGGATACTGGTGTTCGGGGTCCGGTGCTGCGGAACTGCGTGGTGCGCTACTGCGGTGCTTCGGTCCTGCCGCGCCGCGGTCTGGTGCAGACTGGGTCATGGTGCGGTATCCGCTCACCTTACCCAGGTTCGTGGCCGCCCGAACGTGGTGCATCGGATGCCCCGACCTGCCCTCCTGATGGGAGGCGGGGACCGGCGGACCCGCCGGCTGGTGGTGCTGGCGGCCGGCGTGCTCGGGGCGGCCTGGTATCACCCGGTCCGCCGGGTGGAGGTGGTCGGGTCGTCGATGGCCCCGGCCCTGCGCCCCGGGGACCGCCTGGTGGTGGTCCGGCTGCCGTGGCGCCCCCCCTTCGGACCGATCCCGGGCCAGGTGGTGGCGGTCCGGGATCCGAGGAGCCCGGACCGCATCCTGATCAAGAGGGTCCGGTCGGTCGATCGCCGGGCCGGCACCCTCGTGGTCGAGGGAGACGACCGCCAGTCGAGCACCGACAGCCGGTCCTTCGGCCCGGTGTCGAGGTCGGCGGTGGTGGGTCGGGCCGTCTACCGGTACGCACCCGCAGGCAGGAACGGCGCCGTGCCCGGGTCGGAGGAGTACGATCGAGCGTGATGACCAGCCACCGGGACGATCTCGACCGCATCCTGACCAGCACCTACCTCGACGACATGGGCGAGCGGTCCCTGGCCGAAATCCGGGCCATGCGCACCGAGTGCCAAGAGGCCGAGGTGGCCCTGTCCTACCTGCGGCGGCTGATCCAGGGCCGTCTGGACATCGTCCACACCTACCTCGAGCACCCCGGCTCGGATGCCCTGCGTGACCTCGGGACCCTGGTCAACGATCTGCCCGGCATCCTGTCGTCCGGACCCGGACGCCCGGTCGGTCCGGGCCACCTCCCCCAGCTGCTCTCCCCGGACACCGAGGAGGCCGATCTCACCGAGGAGCTCGACGCCTTGCTGGGCGCCGACGAGATCAGCACCCTGGCCGACCTCGACATCGACCAGCTCAACAGCATCGCCGGCCAGCTCGAGGCCATCGAGACCCGGGTGTCGACCCAGCGGCGGGCCCTCCACGAGCGGATCGACACCCTCCAGGCCGAGCTGGTCGACCGGCACAAGACCGGACGAGCCTCGGTCGACGGCCTGCTCAAGTGAACGGCCCGCCCGAGTGAACGGCCGGCCGTGAAGGAGCCCCGCGTCGAGGGAGCCCAGCTGGTCAACGAGTTGGGCTCGTTCATCCGGGAGCAGCGGAGCTCGGCCCGGCTCTCCCTGCGGCGGCTGTCCGAACTGGCCGGGATCTCCAACCCCTATCTCAGCCAGATCGAGCGAGGACTCCGACGCCCCTCGGCGGAGATCCTCCAGCAGATCGCCAAGGCCCTGCGCATCTCGGCCGAGACCCTCTACGTCCAGGCCGGCATCCTCGAGCGGCCGGACGGGGACACCGACCTGTCCCGGCACATCTTCGCCGACCACCACCTGACCGAGGAGCAGCGCCAGGCCCTACTGCGGATCTACCTCTCGTTCCGCCACGAGAACGAGGACCTGGCCGAATCGGCCCAGGCCGGCGCTCCGGACGGAGGCGGACCGGGGGCTGACGAGGAGCCCGGGGCGGTCGGGCCGACGCCCGCTCCGGCCGGCCGCGGCCCGACGTCGGCAGTCGGCTGAGCCAGCCCGGCCAGTAGGCTCCCGTGGGCATGAGGCGTCTGGCTGTTCTCTCCCTGCACACCTCGCCCCTGGCCCAACCGGGCACCGGGGACGGGGGCGGCATGAACGTCTACGTGCGCGAGCTGTCCTCGGCCCTGGCCCGGGCCGGCGTGGCCTGTGACGTGTTCACCCGGGCGTGGTCCGACGATCTGGCCTCCGTGGTCGACATCGAGCCCGGGTTCCGGGTCCACTACGTCTCGGCGGGCCCGCCCCGGCCGATGGCCAAGGAGGCCTTGCCCACGGTGGTCGAGGAGTTCGCCGAGGGCGTGGTCAAGAGCATGCAGGGCGCCGAGGATCTCGGCACCGAGTGGGACGCCTCCTTCGACGCCATCCATGCCAACTACTGGTTGAGCGGCATGGCCGGCCACCTGATCAAGCACCGGCTGAACCTGCCCCTGGTGTCGACGTTCCATACCCTCGACCGGGTCAAGGCCGAGGCCAGTCCGGAGGAGGTGGAGGCCGACGCCCCGCACCGCCGCGCCGAGGCCGAGGCGGCCATCGTCCGGTGCTCCGACACCGTGCTGGCCTCCTGCTCGGTGGAGGCCACCCAGATCACCGAGCTGTACGGCGCCGACCCGTCCCGCATCCGGATCGTGGCCCCGGGCGTGGACCAGGCCTTCTTCGGACCGGGCGACCGGCGCCAGGCCCGCCGGGCCCTCGGGCTCGCCGGCCCCGGGCCGCTGCTCCTCTTCGTCGGACGGATCCAGCCGCTGAAGGGGGTGTCGGTGGCCGTGGAGACCCTGGCCGCCCTGGCCGCCGACCACCCCGACGCCCGCCTGGTGGTGGTGGGGGGACCGAGCGGACCCCAGGGCGACGTCGAGGTGGCCCGCACCGAGGCGCTGGTGGCCAGCCTGGGCCTGGCCGACCGGGTGGTGTTCGTGCCGCCGCAACCCCACGAGCTGCTGTCGACGTACTACCGGGCCAGCGACGTCTGCCTGGTGCCGAGCCGCTCCGAGTCCTTCGGCCTGGTGGCCCTGGAGGCCGCGGCATGCGGCACCCCGGTGGTGGCCTCAGACGTGGGCGGGCTGCGCAGCCTGGTCGACCACGGCCGCACCGGCTACCTGGTCGACGAGCCGACCCCCGAGGCCTTCGCCGCCTGGGTCCGCCAGATCCTGGCCGAGCCGCTGCTGGCCGAGCGCCTGAGCACCGGAGCCGTGCTCCGGGCCCGCCGCTACACCTGGGCCCGGGCGGCCCACCTCCTCACCGAGATCTACGCCGACCTCACTGCGGGCCGCCTCGTCGAGTGCTCGTGACCGATCGCTGGTCCGGCCTCCTCGGCCCCGAGGAGCGCGAGGCGGTGTGTCAGGTCATCGACCGGTGGGGGGAGCGGGAGCTGGCCGACGGCGCCGCCCTGGTGGCCGTGGACCGCCAGGCCGGCGGAGATCCGGTGACCGGTGCGCCCCGGTGGTACCTGCGCCTGCGGGGTGAGGAGAAGGAGTTCGTCACCGTCTGGCTGACCCTGAGACAGCGCACCCTCCACCACGAGACCCAGTTCATGCCGGGTCCGGAGACCAACGTCGGGGCCACCTGGGAGTACCTGCTCAAGAGGAACGCCGACCTGCTGGGCATGGCGTTCGCCCTCGGCCCCGAGGACGCGGTGTACCTGGTCGGCCGGGTGCCGGTGGAGCGGGTGGACGACGAGGAGCTCGACCGCATCATGGGGGCGTCGCTGGCCTACACCGACGAGTGCTTCCCGACGGCCATGGCCATCGGCTACGAGGGACGGTACCGGCGCCGGCCCCCTTCGGCCGGACGGTGAGCCCGCCGGACTGAGGGCCGATGGCCCGGGCCGTCGGGCCCGGTCGCCCTCCGGGGCTGGGTGGGCCCGCTGGTAGCGTCTCGGCGATGGCACCGAAGCTCGTCGTGGTCGGGGGCGGCCGGATGGGTTCCGCGCTCCTGGCCGGCCTGCTCTCGGGCGGCTGGGCGGCGGCGGGGGACCTGGCGGTGAGCGAGCCCGACGGGGACCAGCGCCAGAAGCTGTCGGCCGACCATCCGGGGTTGCTGGTGGCCGAGGGCCCGGTGGCCGCCGACGCCGCCGTGCTGGCGGTCAAGCCCGACGTGGCCGAGGCCGTCGCCCGCACCCTCTCGGCGGTGGGGATCACCCGGGTCCTGTCCATCGTGGCCGGGCTGTCCACCGCCCGGCTCGAGGCCGCTCTCCAGCCCAGGGACGTGGTGGTCCGGTCCATGCCCAACACCCCGGCGCTCATCGGGGCCGGCGTGTCCGCCATGTCCGGGGGCAGCGCAGCCACCGCGGCCGATTTGGACTGGGCGGAGGGCATCCTCGGCACCGTGGGCACGGTGGTCCGGCTCCCGGAGCGGCACCTCGATGCCGTGACCGGCCTGTCGGGGTCGGGTCCGGCCTACGTCTTCCTCATGGCGGAGGCGCTGATCGACGCCGGCGTGACCGCCGGGCTGTCCCGCGAGGTAAGCCGGCAGCTCGTGGTGGGCACGGTCCTCGGCTCCGCTCGCATGATGGCCGAGACCGGGGACGACCCCGCCGTCCTGCGGGCCGGCGTCACCTCCCCGGGGGGCACCACGGCGGCTGCGGTGCGGACCCTCGAG
>DATCBL010000377.1:0-2539 GCA_036511875.1 Acidimicrobiales bacterium | reverse complement strand
CGATGTCAAAATGGAAGCCTGATGGACGAGCCGAGGGCGGAGGGCGACGACGGCACCCCCGCCGTGGCGCGGGGCCGCCGGCCCAGCACGTCCCGCCAGGACGTGGCCCGGGCCGCCCTCGACCTGTTCCACCGCCACGGGTACGACGAGACCACGGTGGACCAGATCGCCGCGGCGGTGGGAGTGAGTCGCCGCACCTTCTTCCGCTACTACGAGTCCAAGCGGGACGTGGTGTGGGGGGAGTTCGACGCCGAGCTGGTGCGGCTCCACGACGAGCTCGGGGAGGCCCCGTCCGACCAGCCCATGATGGACGTCCTCCGTCAGGCGGTCATTGCCACCAACCGCTTCGGGGCCGGGGAGTTGGACGAGCTGCGGATCCGAATCGGGCTGATCAGCACGGTGCCCACTCTGGTGGCCCACTCCGCCGTCCGCTACGCCGAGTGGTGCGACGTGGTGGCCGGGTTCGTGGCCGGCCGGGTCGGGGGCCGACCCGACGACCTCGGTCCCCAGACGGTGGCCCGGGCCGCCCTCGGGGCGGCCATGGCCGCCTTCACCTGCTGGGCGGCCGATGACCGGGACGATCTGGCCGGCGAGGTGGACCGGGCCTTCCGGCTGCTGGCCTCGGGACTCGACGAGGAGTCCCTCCGGGCGTGAGCCGGACGAGGGAGTCCGGCGGGTCGGAGAGCGGCCACTATTCTGTCGTCACCCCGCCGACCTGACCGGAGTGTGCCCGTGGTGTTCGACCTTGCCGCCCTGATGGCTGAGCACCAGGGCCAGAGCTTCGACCTGCATTCGCAGTTCATGAACCCGCAGTTGGTCAAGGTGTTGACCACCCTGGGCTTCGACCGCCAGTACGTGGGGGCCGACGGGTCGTACCTGATCGACGACCAGGGCCGCCGGTACCTCGACTTCCTGTCCGGGTTCGGGGTCTTCGCCCTGGGCCGGACCCATCCGGTGATCAAGGACGCCCTGCACCAGGCCATCGAGGCCGACCTCCCCAACCTGGTCCAGCTGGACTGCGCCTTGCTGCCCGGGTTGTTGGCCAAGGCGCTGGTGGAACGGTCGCCCGCCGGCACCGAGCGGGTGTTCTTCACCAATTCGGGGGCCGAGACGGTCGAGACGGCCATCAAGTTCGCCCGGTGCGCCACCGGTCGTGACCGCATCCTCTCCTGCGACCACGCCTTCCACGGGCTCACCAACGGGGCCCTCTCCCTCAACGGGGGCAAGGAGTTCCGAGACGGCTTCGGTTCGCTGCTGCCCCACTGCGAACGGGTCCCGTTCGGAGCTCTCGAGCCCCTGCGCCGGCAGTTGGCCAAGGGTGACGTGGCCGCCTTCGTGGCGGAGCCGATCCAGGGCAAGGGCGTCTACCTGGCCTCCCCCTCGTACTGGACCGAGGTGGAGGCGCTCTGTCGGCGCTACGGCACCCTGTTGGTGATGGACGAGGTGCAGACAGGGATGGGCCGCACCGGCCGCTTCTTCTGCCTCCAGCACTGGGACCTGCATCCCGACATCATCACGGTGTCCAAGGCCCTGTCGGGCGGGTACATGCCGGTGGGGGCGGTCCTCACCACCGCCAAGGTGTTCGACGCGGTGTACAGCTCCATGGACCGGGCGGTGGTCCACTCGTCGACCTTCTCGAAGAACCAGCTGTCCATGGTGGCCGCCCTGGCCACCCTGCAGGTCATGGACGACGAGGACATCGTGGGCCGGGCCGACCGCTACGGGGCGCAGATGATGGAAGCCCTCCAGCCCCTGGTCGACAAGTACGAGCTGCTCCACGAGGTTCGGGGTATGGGACTGATGATCGGGCTGTCCTTCGGGCCGCCGGCGTCCCGCGGGGGACGGGCCCGGTTCCGGATGATGGAGCTGGCCCGAAAGGGCCTGTTCTCCCAGATGATCGTGTTCCCGCTGTTCCATCGCCACCGGATCCTCACCCAGGTGGCCGCAGACAACGTGAACATCATCAAGCTGCTCCCCCCGCTCATCATCGGCGACGCGGAGATCGACCACTTCGTGTCGGCCCTCGACGACGTCCTGGCCGATGCCCACCGCAGCTCCGGGCTGCTGGTCGAGGTGGGGACGTCGATGGCCCGCAACACCCTGCGCCGAGGACGCAGCCGCACGCCGGTCATGGCCGACACCCCCGTCCTTCCTTCGTGAGCGCGACCTCGCCCACCTTCGCCCTCGAGGCCGGAGACCGGGTCCTGGTCACCGGGGCCGCCGGCTTCATCGGCTCGTCGGTGGCCCGGGAGCTGCACCGGAAGGGCGCCCAGGTGGTGGCGTTGGTGGAGCCGGGGGGCGACCAAGCCAACCTGGAGGGGTTGGATGTAGAGGTGGTGCCGGGCGATCTGCGGGACGCCGACGCGGTGGCCAAGGCCACCGACGGGTGCCGAACGGTCTTCCATATCGCCGCCCTCTACCGTTTCTGGGCCAAGAACCCCGACGACTTCTACGACATCAACGTCAACGGCACCCGCCGGGTACTGGAGGCGGCCCGATCCGCCGGTTGTGAACGGCTGGTCTACACCTCGACCGTCGG
>DATCBL010000376.1:0-2310 GCA_036511875.1 Acidimicrobiales bacterium | reverse complement strand
AGCCCGACCCGGTCGACCTCTGGCCGCTCCGGAGACCCGACGGCTCCATCTCCACCGGATGGTTCCTCCTGCCCCTCAGGCTCTTCCTCGGGGTCACTTTCCTCTTCGCCGGATGCCAGAAGCTGGCCAACCCGAACTTCTTCCGGTCCTCCAGCCCGACCTCCATCCATGCCCAACTGGTCGGGGCCGAACACACCAGCCCCATCCACGGCCTGCTCTCCCATCTGGTGTCCATCGCCCCGGCCGTCGGGGTCGTCATCGCCCTGGGCGAGGTGGCCATCGGGCTCGGGGTCCTAGTGGGCCTCTGGATCCGGGTGGCCGCGGTGGCCGGGATGGCGCTGTCCTTCGGTCTGTTCCTGACCGCCAGCTTCCACTCCTCGCCGTACTACACCGGTTCGGACATCGTGTTCTTCTTCGCCTGGACCCCGCTGGCCCTGGCCGGGGCGGCCGGGGCCCCCGCCCTCGACACCTGGTTGGCGCGACCCGCCGCGGCGGCGGCCGATCGGCCGGGCGGCCTGGCGCGCCGCGACGTGCTGTCCAAGGGAGCGGTCACCGGCCTGGTCGCCGGAGTCTTCGTGGTGGCCAGCGGGCTGGCCGCGGCGCTCGGGAGGCTCATCGGCGGGGCTCCCGCCACCGCCCAGGCAACGAACGCGCTCACCGGCGGGGGAGCCGTCACCACGACCACGTCGGCGAGCTCGTCGACCACCGCGTGGACCGGCGCCACCCCGACGACGGCGGCCGAGCCGAAGGGCACCGCGGTGGGGCCGGCGTCGGGGGTGCCGGTGGGAGGATCGGCCAGCTTCACCGATCCGGCCAGCGGGGACCCGGCCCTGGTCATCCAGCAGACCGCCGGCGACTTCGTAGCCTTCGACGCCATCTGCCCCCACCAGGGCTGCACGGTGGCCTACCAGGCCGCGTCCCGGATCATCGCCTGCCCGTGCCACGGGTCGGAGTTCAACGCCCGCACCGGGAACGTGATCAACGGCCCGGCCACCAGCGGACTGACCTCGATCAAGGTGGCCGAGGGCGCCAACGGAAATCTGTACGTCCCCAAATGACGTCCCGGCCGGCCCCGATCGGCCCGCGGCCGGTCCCCGGGGGCGCGGGCCGATCGGATAGCATCGATCCGTCGTCGTCCGTGGGCGTCGAGCCGATCTCATGAGTGCAGCCGCCGCCGTGCCGACCGGCACCTCGAACCCCGATGGGGCGCACGGGTCCGTGGATCGGACCGACTGGCTGGCGGCCGTCCCCTTCTTCGCCGTCCACCTGGCCCCCCTGGCCGCGTTCTTCGTCACGGTGACGTGGCAGGACTGGGTGCTCTGCGCGGTGCTCTACGTCACCCGCATGTTCTTCATCACCGCCGGCTACCACCGCTACTTCTCCCACCGCAGCTACCGCATGGGCCCCCCGGCCCAGTTCGTCATGGCCGTCGGCGGGACCACCGCGTTGCAGAAGGGTCCGCTGTGGTGGGCCGGGCACCACCGCATCCACCACCGCTACACCGATGTCGACGACGACGTCCACTCGCCCCGCGACGGGTTCTGGTGGAGCCATGTCGGCTGGATCCTGTCCACCAAGTACAAGTCCGCCGATCTCACCGCCATCAAGGACTTCGCCTCCTACCCCGAGTTGCGGCTCCTCGAGCGGTACTCGTGGATCCCCCCCTGGCTGCTCGGCGGGGCGTGCTTCCTGATCGGAGGATGGGGCGGCCTGGTCATCGGGTTCTTCCTGTCCACCGTGCTGCTGTGGCACGGCACCTTCGTGGTCAACTCCCTCGCCCACCTGGTCGGCCGGCGCCGGTACGCCACGCCGGACACCAGTCGCAACTCCTTCATGATCGCCCTGATCACCGGCGGGGAGGGATGGCACAACAACCATCACTACCTGCCGGCCTCGGCCCGCCAGGGCTTCGCCTGGTGGGAGATCGACCCCACCTGGTACCTGCTCCGGGGGCTGGAATCCCTCCACCTGGTGCGGGAACTGAAGCGTCCCCCGGCCCGGCTGCTCGACCAGGCCCGGGTCCGCGACGGCGCCTTCGACATCGGGATGTTCCGCTCCTACTGGGAGCGCGCCGCCCGGGTCACCGGGGAGAGGATCGCCGATCTCAGCGCCCGACCCCTGGCCCCGTCGGCCGAGTCCCACGACCCGTCCGACGACCCGACCCCGGAGGCCCCACCCCGAGCCGACGCGGTGGCCACCGAACCGGTGGCCACCGCGGACGAACCGCTGTCCCATCTGGCCGGCCTGATCTCCCGGGTCCTCGAGTCGGCCGACCAGCTGGCCGACGCCACCCGCCGGACCCGAAAGGGA
>DATCBL010000375.1:0-5593 GCA_036511875.1 Acidimicrobiales bacterium | reverse complement strand
CCGTCGGCCCCGCGGCCGTCCCTCCCCTCCGGGTCACCGGTCTCGGTCGTCCACGGGCCGCCCCAGCGGTCGCGGAAGGCCACTCGTAGGGCCGGCTGCCGGCGGGCGGGGCGGAGTCCGTCCCCGAGGAGGTGGGCGATGGGGACGAGGGCGGCCTGGGTGACGTGCTCGGGAATGCCCAGGAGCTGGGCCATCTCCCGATGGCGGGCGACGTGGACCGTCGTCATGACCGACGCCAGTCCACGGGCCCGGAGGGCCAGCTGCAGGCTCCAGACCGCCGGGTAGATCGACCCATAGAGCGCAGCCGCCTGGGCCGGGGTGCTCGCTGGCGTCACTCCGCCCCGGATGCAGGCCACCACCAGCACCGGCACCCGGTCGAGATGGTCGGCCAGATGCCACGCCCCCTCGAGCATCCGATCGGCGGACCCGCCGGCCCCTCCCGGGCGCCGACCACCCGAGACCTCGGTCAGGGCCTCGATATAGAGGTCTCGCACCCCGGCCTTGGTGGCCGGATCGGTGATGACGATCCACCGCCATCCCTGGGCATCGCCGCCGGTCGGGGCCTGGAGGGCGAGATCCAGGCACTCGAGCACGACGGCTTTGTCGACCGGGCTGTCGAGGTCGAGCCGACGGCGCACGGCCCGGGTGGTGGTCAGCACCCACTCGATGCTCCCCGGCTCGGCCACGGCGGCTCAGAGGGCGGCCGGGCGGGAGCCGATGACCCCGTCCGACTGCAACTGGTCCAGCTCCTCGGGGGTCACGCCCACTCCGGACAGGACCTCCTCGTTGTGCTGGCCGAGCAGCGGGGCGGGCCGCCGGAACCACGGGGCGGTCCGGCCGGCATAGCGCATGGGCCACCCGGGGAACCGCTTGGGGCCGACGACCGGATGGTCCACCTCCTCCCAGTAGCCCCGGGCGTTCATCTGCAGGTCGAGGTCGACGTCATAGGCGTGGACGACCGGCTCGGCACTGACCCCGGCCGAGTGCAGCATCGAGAGCGCATCCTTCTGGCTCTGGCCGGCGCACCAGGCGCCCAGCTCGGCGTCGAGCAGGTCGGCGCGGTCGAGCCGCCCGGCCCGGGTGTCCAGGGAGGGGTCGAGTGACCAGGGCGGCCGTCCGAGCATCGACTGCACGGCCCGCCACCCCTGGTCCGGCCCGACCCGGAGGGCCACCCACTGCTCGGGCTCGTGACAGGGGTAGACGCCCTGGTGGGCCAGTCCCGCCTGCCGATTGCCCTCTCGGGCCATGAGGTGGCCGTACACCGTCTGCTCCAGGACCTGCTCGATGACCAGGTTGGCGGCCAGATCGATCATGGCCAGCTCGACCATCTGCCCCTGGCCGGTGCGGGCGCGGTGCTCGAGGGCGGTCAGGATGGCGAAGGCCGAGTGCATCCCGGCCAGGGGATCGCAGATGCCCGGGATCATCGGCAGGTGGTCGGCATAGCCGGTGATCCAGGCCAGCCCGGAGACCTGCTCCATGGTGGCGGCAAAGCCGGGACGGTCGCTCCAGGGGCCGTCGAGGCCGAATCCGGGCATGCGGACCATGACGATCCGGGGATTGACCGCGGTGAGGTCGGTGAAGGAGAGCCCGAACTGGTCCATGACCCGCGGGGTGAAGTTCTCGACCACCACGTCGGCGTCGGCGACCAGGCGCAAGGCCAGATCGCGCCCCCGCGGGTCCGAGAGGTTGAGGGTGACGCTGCGCTTGTTGAGATTGGCCGACTGGTAGATGGCCCCCTGCTCGTACCACTGGTCGACCGAGGCGTCGACCAGGACGCTGTAGCGCATGGGGTCGGGACGCTGGATCGACTCCACCTTCACCACGTCGGCGCCCAGGGAGGCCAGGTACTGGGTGCACATCGGGCCGGCCAGGAAGGCGGTGAAGTCGAGCACGCGGACCCCGGCCAGAGGCAGCCGGTGGACGTCGCCGCCGGCCGTCGGCTCCGGGGGGAGGAACGGGCGGGCGCGGTTCGAGTCGTCCCACCCGGGCCGGGGAACGCCGAGGCCCTCCGCCACCGCTCCGAGCTTGGGCGCCGGCCCCGGAGCCCGGCGGTCGGTGACACTGGACCGGAACGGGGATCGCGGATGGAGGAACCCGCCCCGGGGGTTGGTGTCGAAGAGCTGGCGGGCCCGCACGTGGTCGAGGCGAGGGAAGATGGCTCCGTTGCCGATGGGCACGGTGGGGATCCGGTACAGCGAGCCGGCCTCCACCACCTCGTCCACGGTCCGGCCCGCCGTCCAGCGCTCGATGGCCTCCAACACGTCCGGGCGTTCGCGGTTCCGTTGGACGAAGAGAGAGGCGTCGTCGGCCAGGTCCGGACGACCGATCATGTCGAGGAAGGTGTGCCACTGGGCGGTGGTGATGGTGGCGAACCCCACGTAGCCGTCCCGGCACCGCTCGATGCCCGGGACCATGACGTAGGTCGGGCGCCTCCGCCGCCCACCGGGCATGCTCGAGGCCACCGACGGATAGCAGATGAAGGTCACGGCCAGGCACTCGAGGGCCGAGACGTCGACGAGGTCGCCCACCCCGGAGTGTCGACGGGCGGTCAACGCGCTCAGCGCGCCCAGCGCCCCGAAGGTGCCGAGGGTCCACTCGGCCAGTCCGCCGCCCACGGCCAGGGGCTCGCGATGGTCGCTCCCGTGGCTGTGCAGCGAGCCGGACAGGGCTTGGAGGAGGAGATCCGAGGAGCTCTCGCCACCGCGGGGGCCGTCGAGGCCGAACGCCGAGAGGCTCAGAACCACCAACCGGGAATGACGATCGGCCAGGTCCCGGGCATCCACCACCCGGGCCCGCCCGCCCGTCCGATCACCGAAGGTGGAGGCGATGACCACGTCGGCGGTGGCGGCCAGATCGTCCAGCCCTCCTTCCCCGGGCCCGTCCGGAGCGACCACCAAGCTCTCCTGGGACGAGGCCAGGAACCGGAAGAGAGCGCCGTCATCGTCTCCGTCGCTCCCCACCGACCCCGAGGCCGACCAGCGCCGGAGACCATGGCCCTCGGGCGGCTCGATCTTGACCACGCCGGCCCCGGCGTCGGCCAGGAGCTTGGCGCAGTACCCCCCGGCGATGTCGTCGGACAGGTCGAGCACCGACAGCCCGTCGAGGCCAGCAAGCGGACCGCCGCTCACGACAGGACCGGGCGGCCGAGCCGGGCGGCCGCGGTGGACTCCGCGGCGTCATGCAGACTGGGCACGCGGCAAGTATCCTGGCCTGAGAGAGCCGTAGTCAAGCACGCCCCACGGGGCTGGACGGGTGGGGGAGGCGACGTCAATGGTCATGACGATTGCCCGCGACGGGGAGCTGGTCGAATCCCCGACTAAGCACGTCATCCCCAAGGAACGCTATGTCTCCCAGGACTTCTTCGATCTCGAGATGGAGCGCCTGTGGCCCCGGGTGTGGCAGATGGCCTGCCGGGAGGAGGAAGTCCCCGAGGTGGGGGACTTCCTCGAGTACACCATCGGCGACCAGTCGATCCTGGTCACCCGCAGCCAGCCCGACACCATCCACGCCTTCTACAACACCTGCCCGCACCGCGGCACCAGGCTGGCCGCCGGAGTAGGGAACTTCGCCACCGGCGAGATCCGGTGTCGGTACCACGCCTGGCGGTTCGAACTCGACGGGGCCAACAAGGAGGTGGTCGACCGCTTCGACTTCCCCCCGACCATGACCGATGCCGACGTCTGCCTGAACCCCGTCCAAGTCGGCCGCTGGGGTGGCTTCGTGTTCATCAACATGGACCCGGACTGCGAATCGCTGGAGTCGTTCCTCGGCCCGCTCCCGGGCCTCCTCGAGCCCTATCGCTTCGACCGGATGCGCTTTCGCTCCTACCGCTCGGTCATCCTCCCGGCCAACTGGAAGTCGGTGCTCGACGCCTTCAACGAGAGCTACCACGTCCAGGGCACCCACCCCCAGCTGCTGCGGTGGAGCGACGACACGGCGATCCAGTACGGCCCGCTCGGGAAGCACAATCACATGGGCTCGATGGGCAAGGTGAAGCACGAGATCCGCCCGAGCCCCCGGCTCGGCCTCCAACCGGGCGACTACGACGAGCGGGAGCTGTTGTCGGTCATGCTGGACGAGCTCAGTGGCCTGTTCCTGAAGGAGGAGCGCCAGAAGGTCGAGGACCTGCGGAACCGCCCGCTGCCCGCCGGCATGTCGGCCATGGACGCCTACAACGAGCTCCGGGTGCAGATGCTGCGGGGCAAGGGCGGCGTCGACGACCTCTCCGACGAGCAGCTCCTCAGCTCCGACGACGTTCACTTCTTCCCCAACGTGGTGGGTCCGATCTATCCGGGGAGCACCACCCTGTTCCGGGTGCGGCCCAACGGCCTCGATCCGGACTCCACCATCAAGGACCTCTGGACCCTCGAGTGGGTGGCACCGGATGACGACCGGGCCATGTGCGAACGGAAGTTCTACCCAGACTGGACGGCCAAGGACTGGGGTCTGGTGACCAACCAGGACTACGCCAATATGGCCCACGTCCAGGCCGGCATGAAGTCGAGGGGATGCACCGGCCTGCGGCTGAACCCGCGCCAAGAACACAACGTCATCCACATGCATGAAGTCATCGACGACTACCTCCGCGCCTAGTTCGCCAGTCGACCGTGAGGACCCTCAGGCTCGGGACCAGGACGCTGGGACCGACGTCGCCCGGGCCCGGAAGCGGCCCAGGTGGTGACCGTCCATGTCGAGCCGTCCGGCCTGGACGTGGAGGTCGGCGGTGGTCAGAGCATCATGGCCGCGGCGGAGGAGCAGGGCGTCGTGTGGCCGACCGTCTGCCACGGGCTGGCCGAGTGCCATATCTGCTTCTTCGAGGTGGTGAGCGGGGGCGATCAGCTCGAACCGCCCAACCGGCTGGAGGCGGCGGCGCTGCTCCAGTTCGCCGGACGCTCGTGGTACGACGGGAAGCTCATCCGTCTGGCCTGTCAGACCCGGGTCCGGGGACCGGTGCGCATCCGCAAGCCCGGCGTGCGGCGGGGGTCATGACGCCGGCCCCCGCCCTCGGTCCAGGCTGGCGCCGGCGGCCGGGCGTCGCCGACCACGGCCCCGCCCGGGGAGCGCCCGGTGATGGGAGGCCCCGTGGGATCGCGTGATCCGGTCATCGTCGGCGTCGGGTGGAGCGACTACCCGGTGGCCCCCGAGCTCGACGCCATGGAGCACCATGCCCAGGCGCTGCGCCGGGCGTTGGCCGACTCGGGCCTCGAGAAGTCCGACATCGACGGGTACATGAGTGCGGGCACCGGCTTCGCCAACAACGTCGACGATGCCCCGGTGATGGCCGAGTACCTCCGGATCAACCACCGCTGGATCGACGGCACCGCGGTCGGGGGCTCCTCCTTCGAGTTCCACGTCCAGCACGCCGCGGCGGCCATCGAGGCCGGGATGTGCGACGTCGTGCTCGTCACCTACGGCTCCGACATGCTGTCGCGTATGGGACGGATGCTCGGTACGAGTACCTTCTCGGCGGCCTCGAGCCGGGTGGCCGGCCCGTCGCAGTTCGAGTGCTCATGGGGAAACGTACTGGCCGGAAGTTACGCCATGGCCGCCCGCCGGCACATGCACGAATTTGGGACCACACCGGAGCAGCTGG
>DATCBL010000374.1:0-8304 GCA_036511875.1 Acidimicrobiales bacterium | reverse complement strand
CGAGCTCGGGCCGGAGCCGGGCGACCTGGTGTCCAATCGGCTCCACGGCGTCTCCCCGTTCACCGGCACCGCCCTCCACGCCTGGCTGCGCAATCTCGGGGTGGAGACGGTGGTGGCCACCGGGGTGTCGGTCAACCTGGGCGTGCTGGGCCTGGCCATCGAGGCGGTGAACCTGGGCTACCGGGTGGTGGTGCCCCGGGACACGGTGGCCGGGATCCCGGCGGCCTATGCCGAGGCGTTGCTGGACAACACCTTCCCGCTCATCACCACGCTGACCACGGTGGACGAGCTGGTGACGGCCTGGGGGCCCCTGGACCGCTGATCTCCGGGCTCCTCCGACCGAGCACCATCTGACCCTCGCCCGGGCCTCCTCGGCCCGGCCCGCCGACTACAGCGTGCGGCTCCCGTCCAACTGGATCATGGCGTTGGTGGGGAGCTCCTCGACCGTGATGTCCGGGATGGGGAAGTTGAAGGGCTGGTACTTGGGCTGGGCCGCCTGGCGGAAGCGGGTGGTGGAGTGCAACGGGTCGGTGTCGAACTGGGGGATGACCTTGGACCCGAACACCTCGAGCATCTCGTGGACCTCGTCCTCCATCAACGAGTCCGACGGAAGCCCGAACACCAGCTGGTCACAGCCGACGGTCTGGTACCGCTCGACCTGCTCGGCCACCTCGTCGGGCTCGCCGCACAGCAGCCAGCCGTTCTCGATGAGGTAGTCGAGCTGGCCCTCGTCGGAGATGGTGTGGGGCCGCTCGGGCCAGACCGGGACGTCCTCCTGATGGGGGATGGTGTCGTGGTAGTTGCACACCAGCGAGTACAAGTAGCCCCGGCCTCGGCGGAGGGCCACCTGCCTGGCCTTCTTGCGGTCATTGAGGCAGATGACCGCGTTGGTCATCATCACGTTGTCGTTCTTGAACTGACCGAGGGGCTCGGTGCAGTTGGCGATGCCCTCCTTGTAGGCGTCGATGCGCCCCTTCAGGTTGTAGACGGGCTCGAAGTTGAAGGCGATGGCGCCGATGCCCAGCTCGCCGGCCTGGGTGAAGGTACCGGGATTGCCGCAGCCCACCCAGATGGGGGGATGCCCCTTCCGCTGGTACGGCTTGGGCAGGATGTTGTGGGGGTAGGGGACGATGAAGCTCTCCCCCTCGTACATGTAGTCCTGCTCCTCCCACATGCGGGGGATCTGGCGGATGACCTCGTTCCACTCGGCCTTGGTGGAGTTCTTGTCGAGGTTGTTGAAGGTGGCGATCTCGTGGCTGCCCGCGCCCCGTCCGGTCCCCCACTCGAAGCGGCCCTCGAACAGGTGATCGAGCATGGCCACCCGCTCGGCACAGCGCACCGGGTGGTTGACCCGGGGCGAGAGGTTCATGATGCCGGTGCCGATGTGGATCCGGTCGGTGGCGTGGGCCAGGTACCCCATGACCACCTCGGGCGAGGACATGTGGCTGTACTCGGTCAGCGAGTGGTGCTCACCGATCCATGCGTACTTCCAGTTGTACTTGTCGGCGGCGACGGCGTAGCCGATCTCCCGCTTGAACATCTCGTGTTCGCACGTCGGATCGTGCGCGGCCTGACCGGGCAAGTAGCCGTTGAGAAAGACTCCGAACTCCATAAGGGTGGTGCTCCTCTCGGTCCGCGCTGCAAGCCCCTTTCACGGTAACACGGGGTTCTGATAAATTGCAACGTGTTCCAGATTTGTGCCTAGCTCGCCCGCGATCCGGGCAATTTGCGCCTACTGTCGACGACGAGACCAGAGGGAGGCCATGCAGACCATTGACGAGCTGATCCGACGTCGGGCCGGCGACCGCCGGACCGGGCTGGCCCTCGCCGATCGGCGCTGGACCCACGACCAGGTGGTGCAGGCCCAGGCCGACCGCGCCGCCGTCCTTCGCTCCCTGCGGCGACCGGGTCCGTTCCACGTCGCCCTCCTGTTGGACAACGTCCCCGAGTACGTGTTCTGGATGGGGGCCGCCGCGCTGGCCGGCGCGGTCCTGGTCGGTGGCAATCCGACCCACCGGGGCGACGAACTGGCCCGTGACCTGTCCCACACCGAGTGCCAGCTCCTCGTCACCGACACCGGCTACCGCACGCTGGTCGACGGGTACTCGCTGGGAACCGCTCTCCCCGAGGACCGGATCCTGGCCGTCGACGACCCCGGCGGAGACCTGCGGTCCGAGACCACCCCCTACGGGGAGCTGGTGGCGGCGGCCGCTGGCTCGCCCCTCCCCGACCCGGCCGAGACGGCGGTGACCGAGGAGTCCTTGGGCCTCCTGCTGTTCACCTCGGGCACCTCGGGCGCGCCCAAGGCCTGCCTCTGCAGCCAGGGCCGCCTGGCCCGCATCGGCGGCATCGTGGCCCAGATGTTCGAGCTCACCGAGGACGACGTCTGCTACTTGGCCATGCCCCTGTTCCACTCCAACGCCCTGATGGCCGGCTGGGCCCCGGCCCTGGCCGCCGGAGCCACCGCGGTCCTGCGGGAGCGGTTCAGCGCCTCGCAATTCCTCCCCGACGTCCGCCGCCACGGCGTGACCTACTTCAACTACGTGGGGAAGCCGCTCTCCTACATCCTGGCCACCCCCGAGCTTCCCGACGACGCCGACAACACCCTGCGACGGGCCTTCGGCAACGAGGCGGCCGAGGCCGACGTGGCCCGCTTCGCCGAGCGGTTCGGCTGCACCGTGCAGGACGCCTACGGCTCGACCGAAGGGGGCGCCTCGGTGCAGCGGACCCCGGACACGCCCCGCGGGGCGCTCGGGCGGGCCCAGCCCGGGACCCTGATCGTCGACCCCGACACCGGGGAGGAGTGCCCGCGGGCGGTGTTCGATCGGCACGGCCGGCTCCTCAACGCCGAGGAGGCCATCGGTGAGATGGTCAACCAGACCGGCGGGGCCGGTTTCGAGGGGTACTGGCGCAACACCGAGGCCGAGGCCTCACGGGTGCGCGACGGTTGGTACTGGACCGGCGACCTGGGCTACCGGGACGACTCCGACTTCTTCTACTTCGCCGGGCGCGACGTCGACTGGCTCCGGGTCGACGGGGAGAACTTCGCCGCCGCCCCCATCGAGGCCATCCTGCAACGCCACCCCGATGTGGTGGTGGCCTCGGTCTACGCGGTGCCCGACACCGTGGTCGGGGACCAGGTCATGGCCACCGTCCTGCTGCGCCCCGGGGCCACCTTCGACCCCCGGGGGTTCGCCGACTTCCTGGCCGGCGAGGCCGATCTCGGGACCAAGTGGGGGCCCCGGTATGTCCGGGTCACCGACGACCTGCCGGAGACCGCCACTACCAAGGTGCTGAAACGGGTGCTGCGCAACGAGGGGTGGCGCTGTTCCGAGCCGGTGTGGTGGCGGCCCGAGAAGGACGCCCCCTACCGCTTGCTGGCGGGGGCGGATGCCGACGCCCTCGACCGGGCGGTGGCCCAGGCCTGACCGGCCCGAGCCGGCCGCTCCCGAGGATCACAGGTTCAGCAGGGCGGAATTGAGGGTCCGGGTGGCCGAGTCCACCCGATCGAATGCCGTGGCCAGACCGGAGCTGTTGTCGGCGGCGCTGTAGGCCTGGGGATCGGAGCCCAACTGGGACAGCTGCTGCAGTTCGGCGCCGGCCGTGGCCGCGGCCGCGGTCACCGCAGCGACCTGGGGGGCCACCTGGGACGGGAAATCGATGGTAGAGACGATGTGCTGGTAGGCCTGGAGATCTGAGGCGAGCTGGCCGTCGGCGGCGGCCAGGCACTGCGACGCCGCGGTGCCCGTAGACGAGGCACACGCTTTGGATGTGGACACGAACGACTGGGACTGCTGGCCGAACAGGTTGTAGGCGGTGATCAGCTGGTTCTGCGCGGCTATGGCCTGGTTGGTGGTCGAGACCCCGGTTGACGTCACCGCTACCAGGAGGCCGATGTAGGCCACGAGGCCCAGGGCGCCGACGATGAAGTAGGTGACCACCAGCTTGCGGGCCCCCGGGGACAGGACGAGACGCCAGCGCTCCGATGACGGCGGTCCGATGTCGGGGGCGAACGACGGGGAGGGGTACGGCGCGACCGGAGGGGGCGGCGGTGGGGCGGCCCCGGGGACGGGTGCGGGGCCGGGTGCGGGAGCCGCGTACGGCTGGGGTCCCGGGCCGGGCGGGGGCGGTGGAGCCGGAACCGAGGGAGGCGCTGGCGGCGACGGGACTCCCGGGTCCGCGGGCCCGGCCCATGCCGCCGGGGTCGGGACCACCGGGGGCGGGACGGGAGACGGGCGGGCCACGGTTCCCGGGGTCGGCGCGGCGTCCCCCATGACCTCGGCCGGATAGAAGGAGGTCAGCATGAAGAAGAAGGCGGTGAGGCGGTGCTCGAAGCGCAGGGCGGCGGCGTTGGCCTCGAACAGGCTCCGGGGCACCTCGCCCTTGACGAGGGTGGCCACCCAGGTGACGATCCAGAAGACACTGGCGCCGAAGCCGAGGAAGGCCACGGCGAAGAAAGCCGGGATGGCCAGGAAGTACCGGAACAGCACCGACCAGCGGTTCAACCGGCCGGTCTGGACGGCCACGGCCACCGGGTAGTCGGCCACCACGTCGAGCGAGAACGGCGGGTACCGGTCGGTCAGGAGGAACAGGTACGCCTCGACCCGGGCCCGCCAGCGTAGATTGCCGACCAGGAAGGAGGCGGCGGACTCCGGGAGCCGACCGGTGAACAGGGCGGCGAACCAGCCCAGGACCACCAGTACCAGGGCGGCGATGTTGAGGAAGTACAGGACCACCAGCTGGGGGATGGCCAGCAGGGGCCGGAAGAAGACCACCGCCCTCCGCTGGGGCAGCGATCGGCCGAAGGACATCTGGAGGGGGCTCGACGTCTCGGCAACCGCGGGTCCTGCAGGCGGTACCACCATGATCGATCCCCCGACCCACCCTGGAGAGCTGGTCACCCGACGGGCATCGGGCAACGGTCCGTGCCGGTGAACCTACCAACCGCAGATGGTCGGCACGAGGATGGGACGGGGTGGGGGTCGGAGCGGGCGGCGCCAGTCCGGACCGTCCCGGGCCCGACGGCCTACGGCCAGGTTCAGCCGTCGACGCCGAGGATGAGCCCGCTGGTGGGCACGCCGGTGCCGGCCGTGACCAGGGCGTGGCTCACGTCGGGGACCTGGTTGACCGAGGTGCCCCGCACCTGGCGGACCCCCTCGGCGATGCCGTTCATCCCGTGCAGGTAGGCCTCGCCCAGCTGGCCGCCGTGGGTGTTGACGGGGAGGCCGCCCCCGATCTCGATGTTGCCGTCCCGCACGAAGTCCTTGGCCTCGCCCCTCCCACAGAAGCCCAACTCCTCGAGCTGGTAGAGCACGTACGGGGTGAAGTGGTCGTAGAGCACGGCGGTCTGGATGTCGACCGGGGACAGGCCCGAGGTCTGCCACAGCTGGCGGGCCACGGCGGCCATCTCACCGAGCCCGCAGAGGTCGTCGTAGTAGTAGGAGGTCATCATCTCCTGGCCGGGACCGGCACCCTGGGCGGCCGCCTCGATGACCGCCGGGGTCGAGGGGAGGTCGCGGGCCCGCTCGAGGGAGGTGACCACCAGGGCCTGGCCCCCGTCGGTCTCCTGACAGCAGTCGAGGAGGTGGAGCGGCTCGACGATCCAGCGGGAGGCCTGGTGCTCCTCGAGGGTGATCGGCTTCTCGTAGAACCACGCCTTGGGGTTGGTGGCGCCGTGCCTCCGGTCGGCCACCGCCACCCTCCCCAGGTCCTCGGAGGTGGCCCCGGACATATGGAGGTACCGCTGGGCGGCCATGGCCACCCACTGGGCCGGGGTCAGCAGGCCGAAGGGCGCGTACCAGGCGAAGTTGGCCGTCTCGGCGTTGGGGACCGGGGCACGGTCCTGCACCCCGGCGCCGAACCGATTGCCCGACCGCTCGTTGAAGGCCCGGTAGCAGACCACCACGTCGGCCACCCCGGCCTGGACGGCCAGGGCCGCCTGCTGGATGGTGGCGCACCCCGCCCCCCCGCCGTAGTGGATCCGGCTGAAGAAGGACAGCTCGCCGATACCCAGGCTGCGGGCGATCTCGATCTCGGGGTTGGTGTCGGCGCTGAAGGTCACCAGGCCGTCGACCTCGGCAGGCTCGATGCCGGCGTCCCGAAGGGCCAGGTCGACCGCCTCAGCGGCCAGCCGGAGCTCGCTGCGGCCCGACTCCTTGGAGAACTCGGTGGCCCCGATCCCCACGATGGCGGTGTTGCCGGTGAAGGCATGGCGGTCCCCGCTCATCGGGGTGATCCGGCCGCCGGCGCGGCCGCGGACGGGAGGCGCAGGTGGACGGTCCCGGTCACGTGGTCCCCCAGCTGGTTGGCCCCGCGCAGGGAGACCACGATCCCGCCCCGGCCGTCGTCGCCCGCCGCGTCGTCGCGGGAGGCGACCGAGCCCGTCAGGGTCATGGTGTCGCCGGGGTAGTTGGGCACCCCCAGTCGGATGTTCACGTCGGTCAGGAGGGCACCGGGTCCGGACCAGTCGGTGACGTAGCGCCCGACGATCCCGTTGGTGGACAGGATGTTCATGAAGATGTCCTCCGACCCCCGGTCCCGGGCCAACTCCGGGTCGTGGTGGACGTCCTGGTAGTCGCGGGAGGCGATGGCCGTGGACACGATCAGGGTCCGGGTCAGGGGGACGGCCAGCTCGGGGAGGACGTCGCCGACGGCGACGTCCTCGAAGGCCCGGGTCGTGGTGCGGGGCACCGCCGCCGTGTCGGTCGACCCGCTCATATCGTCACCTGGCGGCCGGCGCGGATCTCCCCGATCAGCTGGCGCCCGAGGCGGGCCAGCTGGGCGCTCGGGGGACCCAACAAGAGCTCGATCTGCTTCCCCCAGAGGAAGTAGCGGTGGATGGGGTACTCGACGTCGGCCCCCACCCCACCGTGGAGGTGCTGGGTGGCGTGCACCGCCCGCTGCCCCGCCTCCGAGGCGAACCACGAGGCCACGCTAACGGCCAGGTCGGCGTCGAGGCCGTGGTCCAGCCGCCAGGCCGCCTGCCACATGGTGACCCGGATGGACTCGGTGTCGATGGCCGCATCGGCCGCCCGCAGCATCGTCCCCTGGAACGTGGACAGCGGGCGGCCGAACTGCTCGCGGGTGTTGAGATAGTCGGCGGTCTGGCTCACCGCGGCTTCGGTGACCCCGACCTGGAGCGCGCACAGGCCGGTCCAGGCCCGGCTGAGGATCCAGGACAGGACGTCGTGCCCCCGGGCCGGGTCGCCGCCGGCCAGCAGGTCGTCCGGGCCCGCGGTCACCCCGTCGAGATGCAGGTGGGGGTGGATCTCCCGGTTGGTGGTGGTGGCCCGCTCCACGGTGACCCCGGGGGCCGAGGGATCGACGACGGCGATGACCACGCCGTCGTCGAGGGACACCGGGACCAGCACGCGGTCGGCCACGTGGCCGTACGGCACGGCGAAGGCGGTGCCGGCCAGGACCAGCCCGTCGGCGCCGGACTTGCCAATCACCGCGGGTCGGCCTGTTCCGCCCCGGGCGATGTCGTCGGCCACGCCGGCCAGCGCCGCGGTGAGCACCAGGTCACCGGAGACCACCGCGGGGAGGAGGGTCGACTTCAGCGCCTCGGACCCGAACTGGGCCAGGGGCATGGCCCCCAGGGCCACGGTGGCCCACAGCGGGACCGGCGCCACCACCCGGCCCTGGCCCTCGAGGAGGATGGCCAGCTCGACCAGCCCGTAGCCGCCGCCGCCGTAGGCCTCGGGGACCGACAGGCCCAACAGGTCGGCCCCGGCCAGCGCGGCCCACAGCTCCCGATCGAAGCGGTTCGGGGTGGCCTCCACCTCCTGGACCCGGTCCGGGGTGACCAGGCCGGAGAAGATGCCCTCGACGGCCTGCTGCACGGCGTGCTGCTCTTCGTTGAAGGTGAAGTCCATCAGGTCCTCCTGGTCTCGTCGGCGGCACCCTCGGGCGCCGCCGGCCGGAACACCGGCAGCGTCAGGTCGTCGTCGAAGGCCACGAAGGTGGCCTCCACCGGCATGCCGATGGCGATGGTCTCGGGGCTGATGTCGGCCACGTTGGCCACCAGGCGGGTGCCCTCCTCCAGCTCGATCAGCGCCACCACCAGCGGGTAGTCGAAAGCCGGCACCTGCGGATAGTGGTTGACCACGAAGCTGTAGACCGTGCCCCGCCCCGAGGCGGTGAGGGTGTCCCACTCGAACGAGCGGCAGGTCCCGCAGGCCGGCCGGGGAGGGTGGCGGAGGGTCCCGCAGGTCGCGCACCGCTGGATCAGGAGCCTGTGCTCCTTCGCTCCATCGAAGAAGAACCGGTTGTCCGGGGTCAGGGCCGGCCGGGGGCGCTTCGGTC
>DATCBL010000373.1:0-6279 GCA_036511875.1 Acidimicrobiales bacterium | reverse complement strand
CCGGACCCACCAGATGTCCACCATCCAGCTCGACTTCCAGACCCCGCAACGCTTCGGGGCCGAGTACATCGGGGCCGACAACGGCCGGCACCAGCCCATCATGATCCACCGGGCCCTGTTCGGGTCGGTGGAGCGGTTCTTCGCCATCCTGTTGGAGCACTACGCCGGGGCCCTGCCCACCTGGCTCTCACCGGAGCAGGTCCGGGTGCTCGGGGTGCGGGACGGCCACGAGGACTACGCCCACAAGGTGGCCGAGCGGCTGCGCGCCGTCGGGGCCCGGGTGTCGGTTGACCCGGCCGACGAGCCGCTCGGGGCGCGGATCCGCCGGGCCAAGCTCCTCAAGATCCCCTACATCCTGGTGGTCGGGGACGACGACCTCGGGGCCGGAACCGTGGGGGTCAACCGACGGGGGAGTGAGCGGCCCGATCGCGGGGTGGCCCTGGCCGACTTCACCGAGATGCTGGAGGCGGAGATCGCCCAGCGCCGGCTGCCCGAAGCCGAGACGTGAGCCTCGAGCACCTCTGGGCCGGGTGGCGGGGCGAGTACGTCGCGTCGAGCGGTGCCGCGCCCCCGGACGCCGGGCGCTCCGAGGAGGGGTCGCCGCCCGGGGACGATCCCGCCCACTGCGTCTTCTGCCGGATCGCCGCCAGCGGGCCTCCGTCGGCCGAGAACGGCGTCGTCTGGGCGGGCGCCACGGCCTACGTGGTCTTGAACGCCTATCCCTACGCCAGCGGGCACGTGATGGTCGTACCCCGGCGGCACGTGGGCGCGCTCGGTGGGCTCACCGACGAGGAGGGGGCCGAGCTGTGGTCGGCCCTGCGCCGGTCGGTGGACGCGCTGGAGTCGGCCCTCCACCCCGAGGGGTTCAACCTCGGGGCCAACCTGGGCCAGGCGGCCGGCGCCGGCATCCCGCGGCACCTCCACCTGCACTCGGTGCCCCGCTGGCTGGGGGACACCAACTTCATGACCGCGGTGGCCGGGGCCCGGGTCCTGCCCGAGACCCTGGCGGCCACCTGGCAGCGGGTGCACGAGGCGTGGCCCGGCTGACCACCCCGGCCCGGCCTCGGCCCCGGCCGGGGGTACGGGCCCGGGGGTGGAGTGTTCGGTCCCGGGGGTGCAGGAATCGAACCGGCGGGAGCGGTGTTCGTCCAGGTGGAGTCAAGGAGGAGGACGACGATGGAAGTGAAGGAGCTCGGGCACCTGGTGCTGTACGTGCGGGACGTGCAGCGATCGGCGGCCTTCTACGGTGACGTCCTGGGCTGGGAGGCGGCCTTCCCCGCCACCCTCGGCGTGCCGGCCGCGGCGTTCTCGTCGGGACGGACCCACCACGAGCTGCTGTTGATCGAGGTGGGGGAGGACGCCGCCCCGCTGCCCCGGGGCCGCCACCTCGGCCTCTACCACTTCGGCCTCAAGGTCGGCGACACCGACGAGGAGCTGCGGGCCGCCCTGGCCCGGCTGGAGGAGGCCGGCGTCCCCATCGTGGGGACGAGCGACCACACGGTGACCCACAGCCTCTACATCCTCGACCCCGACGGCAACGAGATCGAGCTGTACATCGACGTGGCCGGGGTGGACTGGAAGTCCGACCCCAACCTGATCATGGCCCCGGTCAAACCCCTGGCCCTCTAGGCCCCACGGCTGGCCCCCACGGCCGTGTGACCTGCTGCCGAGACACTGCTCGCTCCAGCTAGCGGATGGTAGAGTGGGGGGACCCTTTTGGAGGAACCGTATGTTCGACGGGCGATGGCGCGTTGCGGTTGACAGGAGCACCGGTCCCGTCGGCCAAAAGCTGCAGCGCCTCGGCGTCACCGCCGACATGTTGACGGCCACCGGCCTGATCTCGGCCACGGCCACCGCGGTGGCCGTCGGGACGGGCCACCTGCACCTGGCCATCGTGCTGCTGATCCTGACCGGGCTCCACGACCTCTTGGACGGCCCGGTGGCCAAGGCGTCGGGCACCTCCTCGGTGCGGGGGGCCTTCTTCGACTCGGTGACCGATCGGGTGTCGGACGCCCTCATCCTCGGCGGGGTGGCCTGGTACCTGGTCTCGACCCACCCCGGCCATCTGGTCCTCCTGCCCTTCGCCGTGCTCGGGGCCACCTCCCTCGTCTCCTACCAGCGGGCCAAGGCGGAGTCCCTCGGCATCTCGGCCAAGGGTGGCCTGATGGAGCGGGCCGAGCGGATGATCCTGCTGGGCATCGGCTTCCTGTCCCCCTCGTTCCTGGTCCCGGTCCTGTGGGTGATGCTCGGCCTGACCATGGCCACCGCGGTGGGCCGTTTCGTCAAGGTGTGGCGCCTGGCCGAGCCGCCCGAGCCCCTGGTGACCGCTCGTCGTCAGCGCCGCGCCCGTACCGGCGCCCGCACCGGGGCCCGCCGGTCGTCGACCACGCCGTCCCGGTGGCGGGCCCGTCGACAGGGGGAGCTGGCCAGCCGGTCGGGTCGGACCTGGCGGGCCCGGCAGGCCCGTCAGGGCCTCCGGCAGCGCACCGGTCGACGGCACGGCTGATCCGGACCGCCGACCGATTCGTCGGGGACGAGGGCTCGTGAACCAGGGACAGGTGCTGTTCCGTACCTACACCACGCTGGCCCGATGCCTGGCAGCCCTGCCCGAGCCGGTGGCGATGGCGTTGGGCAACCGGGTGGGGGACGTGTTGTTCGCGGTGCGGGACGACCAGCGCAGGATGGTGTCGGCCAACCTGGCCCGCGTGCTGGATGCCGACCCGTCCGACCAGGCCCTGCTCGATCGTTGGGCACGGCGCTCGTTTCGGGCCTACGCTCGGTATTGGGTGGAAGGCGCCCGGTTGGGGCGCACCTCGCCGAGCGAGGTGGAGGAACGGACCTTCGTACAGGGACTCGAGTACCTGGCCGACGGAGTCGCGGCGGGCCAGGGCGTGATCATGGCATTGCCGCACGTTGGGAGCTGGGAGTATGGGGGTGCATTTCTGGCCACACAGGACCTACCCATGACCTCGGTGGCCGAGCGCCTCGAGCCGCCCGAGCTGTTCGAGTTCTTCGTGGAGCAACGGGCGGCCATGGGTCTGACCATCATCCCCCTCGATGCGTCGTCGGGGAGCGCGGTGATGGCGACCCTGCGCAGCGGGGGACTGGTCGGCCTGCTCAGCGATCGGGACGTCGTCGGCAACGGGATCGAGGTCGAGTTCTTCGGTGAGCCCACCACCATGCCGGCCGGGCCGGCGACGCTGGCCCTCCGCACCGGGGCCCGCCTGGTGACCGGCGCCGTCTACAGCGGGCCGGGCGCCGACCATCGGGCCATCGTGGAGCCGCCCCTCGACACCACCCGGCAGGGATCCCTGCGCAGCGACGTGGGCCGCCTGACCCAGCAGATCGCCACCCGGTTCGAGGGGCTGATCCGCCGGGCCCCCGAGCAGTGGCACGTCTTCCAGCCGCTGTGGCTGTCGGACCGGTCCGGAGCGTCGGCATGACCAAGTTCGAGAGCCGGCCGCCCCCCACCACCGCCGAATTCCAGTGGATCAAGCCGCCCGGTGCCCCCGCGGGCCGCCCGGCCGGGGACGCCACCGCGCCGGCCGGATCGGGCGTCGACGGCAACGGCCGGGCCGCACCCGGCGGGGAGCCGATGTTCCACTCGCTCCAGGAGCACGACGTCGACGTGGTGGCGGTGGTCGATGCCGAGGGTCGGTTCGTCTTCGTCAGCGCCTCGGCGGAGCGGCTCTTCGGGTACGACATCACCGGGGTGATCGGACAGGACGCCTTCCGGCTCTTCGACTCGATGAGCCTCGAACCGGTGCGGTCTCTCTTCCGCGACCTGGTGGCCCGCCGACGGCTGTCGATCTCGCTCGAGATGCAGACGGTCCGGGCCGACGGGTCCACCATCGACCTGGACGTGGTGGCGGTGAACCATCTCGAGGATCCCATCGCCGGGATCGTGGTGAACATCCGGGACATCACCGCCCGCAAGCGGCTCGAGCAGCGCATCAGCGACGAGGACCGCCGCCACGCCGCCATCATCGACTCGCTGGCCGACGGAGTGATGATGGTGGACTCGTCCGGGACCATCGTGAGGGTCAACGAGTCCTTCGAAGTGATGTTCGAGGCCCCTCGGGTCCGGGTGCTCGGCCAGCGCCTCGACGACCTGTTGGCCCGGGGGGCGGCCACCGGGGTGGCCCTGGTGGACGAGGACGGCGAGTCGGTCACCGTCGCCAACCACCCGGTACTGGTCAGCCTCCGGGGCGGCCGCCGGGCCGTCGGTGTGGTCCTCGGCCTGTTGCGCGACGGTCGGGACCCCCGGTGGGTCCGGGTCAACATCCAGCCCATGGTGGGCCGCGAGGGCGCGGTCTCGGGGGCCGTCGCCTCGTTCAGCGACATCACCGCCGCCCGTCGGGACGCCGCCGAGCTCCGGAGGAAGGAGCAGTTCCTCCAGGTGCTGCTCGACACGCTCGAAGAGGGCATCGTGGCCTGCGACGACGAGGGCCGCATCACCGTCTTCAATCCGGCCGCCCGCCGGCTGCACGGGCTCCCCGAGGACTCCGAGCCCATCGGGAGCATCCCCACTGACCAGGGGCTGCGTCGGGCCGACGGATCGCCCATGGAGCCGCGGGAGAACCCCCTGATCCGGGCCATGTCCGGGGAGCAGCTGCGCGACGTGGCCATCGTGCTGGAGTCGGAGTCCAGTGAACAGCGCCTGGTGAGCGTCAACGGCCAGTCCCTGGTGGGCGACGACGGCTGGATGCTGGGCGCGGTGGTGGCCATGCACGACATCACCGAGCAGAAGCTCAACGAGGAGAGGCTGGCCGAGCTGGCCCTGCACGATCCCCTCACCGGGCTGGCCAACCGCATCCTGCTCGCCGAGCGCCTGCAGAAGGCCATCGACGGCCTGGCCCGCTCCCTGGAGGCGGCATCGGCGGCGGGCGACGGCGGTGGCGACGGTCAGCGTGGGGTGGCCGTCTTCCTGCTCGACCTGGACGAGTTCAAGGAGGTCAACGACGTGCTCGGCCACGACGTCGGCGACGACATGCTCATCGCCGTAGGCCGCCGCCTCTCGGCGCTGGTCCGACCCTCGGACACCGTGGCCCGGCTGGGCGGCGACGAGTTCGTGGTGGTCTGCGACATCGAGAGCGGCGAGGAGGAGATGCTCCGCATCAGCGAGCGGATCTCCAGCGCCCTGGCCCGGCCCTACCGCATCGACGGGATGACGCTGACCGCCCTGGCGTCCGTGGGAGGGGTCTTCGTGGACAACCCCGACACCGACCCGTCCAAGCTGTTGAGCCGGGCCGATGACGCCATGTACGGCGTGAAGTGGAGCCGTCGCCGCCAGCGCCGGTCCACGGCGGACTGACCACCTAGGTGGACCCGACCGACCCGGACCCCTCCCCGACGCTCGCCATCGCCCTGGTCTGCCCCTACAGCCTGTCGCGCCCCGGAGGGGTCCAGGGCCAGGTGGTCGGGTTGGCCCACGCCCTGCGGCCGCGGGGACACCGGGTCACGGTGTTCGCCCCCCTGGACGCCGCCGACGATGCCCCGACCGGGATCGACCTGGTCGCCACCGGGCGGTCGGTCCGGCTCCCGGCCAACGGCTCGGTGGCCCCGGTCTCCCTCTCGGTCCCGTCCGTGGTGCGGGCCCTCCGGTCCCTCCGGGCCGGCCGGTTCGACGTGGTCCACGTCCACGAGCCGTTCACCCCCGGCCTCCCCTTCGGGCTCCTGGTCGGCGGCGGGCTGCCCCCCCTGGTGGCCACCTTCCACCGCAGCGGCGGCAGCCCGTTCTATACCGCCCTAAGCCCACTGACCCGCCGCCTGGCCCGCCGCTTCGCGGTGCGCTGCGCGGTGTCGCCGGCCGCCGAGGCCACCGCGGTGGACGCGCTGGGCGGCCGCTACGACGTGGGCTTCAACGGGGTGGAGGTCGACCGGTTCCGTGACGTGGAGCCCTGGCCGCGCCCGGGGCCGACCGTGCTGTTCCTCGGCCGCCACGAGGAGCGCAAGGGCCTCGGCGTCCTGCTCTCGAGCTTCGAGGGGCTGCGCCGGTCGGGGGGCGGGGTCGGGCCCTCCCACCGGGGCGCCGACCCCCCCACCCTGTGGGTGGCCGGGGACGGTCCGGAGACCGCATCCTTGCAGCAGCGCCACCCCGAGGCGCCCGACCTCCGCTGGCTCGGGGTCCTGACCGAGGAGGAGAAGGTCCGGCGGCTGGTGGCCGCCGACGTGGTCTGTGCCCCATCGCTCAGTGGTGAGTCGTTCGGCGTGGTCCTGCTGGAGGCCATGGCGGCCCGGGCGGTGGTGGTGGCCAGCGACATCGACGGCTACCGGCGG
>DATCBL010000372.1:0-7950 GCA_036511875.1 Acidimicrobiales bacterium | reverse complement strand
CGCCCATCAGCAGGTTGGAGCGGAACCCCGATCGCAGCTCGCCGCGCCAGTGGGGCAGCCCCTCGGTGGGCGCGGCGCGCAGGTAGTCGGGGAGCGAGGTCACGGCCAGCTCGAACTCCCCCTGGGCCTGGTTGGCCTCGGCCACCACCCGTCCCAGCCAGGGCTGCGGGCGGTGGTGGTCGGTGCCGTTCATCAACAGCAGCGGGTCCCCGGGGTGGAGGAACTCTCCGAACTCCTCCAAGTGGGCCTGGAGCCGGCGCACCAGGGCCTTGGCGTCGTCGGGGAGGGCCGCCCCGTTCCCGTACCCGGCCACCAGGTATTCGGCCCGGACCCGGGAGCCGTCCGGCGACTGCCACCAGAAGGCGTTGCGGTCGATGGCCGAGGGCACCCCGCGCCAGACCACGGCGTGCTCGAACCCGGCCTGGGCCAGGATCTGGGGCATCTGGCCCACGTGGCCGAACATGTCCGGCAGGTAGCCGACGTCCATGGCCCCCCCGAAGGCGGTGGCCTGCCGGAGTCCGGCCTGGAGGTTCCGGATGATGGTCTCCCCCGAGACCAGGAACTCGTCCATCAGGATGTACCACGGCCCGACGGTGATGCGCCCGGCCCCGGTCAGGGCGGCCAGGCGGCCCTCGTTCTCGGGCCGGATCTCGAGATAGTCGTCGATCACCGCCAGTTGGCCGTCGAGCAGGAAGTGGCGATAGGAGCTGTCCCGCTCCATCTGGTCGAGCAGGTCGTCGATGAGCCGGACCAGCTTCAGTCGGAAGGTCTGGAAGGGCTCGTACCATTCGCGGTCCCAGTGGGTGTGGGGGACCACCGCCACCCGGCGGGGTGTCCCCGGCGGGGTCTCCACCGCGGTCATGACCCGATCGGCCCGTACTCTGCCTCGTAGGCCTTGAGCTCCTCCACCAGGCCCTCGGCCTTCTGGGTGTTCTGGTCGCCCCCCTTGCCCAGGTGGTCGGCGTAGACGGCGGCGCCGAGATCCCGCAGCAGGCCGTCGGCCTTGTGCTTGGCCTGGGCGGCATCGAGCTTGGCCTGCCCGGCCTTCCCGGCCTCGGTGGCCTTGGCCAGCCCGATCTCGGCCGATGCCTTGACCTTGTCCATCAGTCCCATGGCCCTACCCCTTTCGATCGGATCGACCCGTCGGTCGCCCGCGTTGTCGCTGGATGCCGGGCCCGGGTCAGCGAAACCCCGGTCCGACTCCTCCGGTGTAGCAGACTTCGTTGCGTGAGAACACCGCACGGCCGTTCCGGAGCGGGGCCGACCGCCGAGGCGGCCCGAGCCGGGCGGCCGACCACCGAGGCGGCCCGACCGCGGACCACGCCGCCCAACGCTCGGATGGAACGGCAGCTCCGGAAGTCGGGTCACCAGATGGTGGCCGGGCTCGACGAGGTGGGGCGAGGGGCATGGGCCGGTCCGGTCTCGGTCGGGGTGGTGGTCTTCCCCTTCGATCGGAGACCACCCGCCGGGATCCGCGACTCGAAGCAGCTCAGCGAGCCGCGGCGCGAGGAGCTCTACCCGCTGGTCGACAAGTGGTGTACCGAGTGGGCGGTCGGCCATGCCGATCCCCGGGAGTGCGACCTTCTCGGCATGACCCGGGCCCTGCGCCTGGCGGCCCGGCGGGCCCTCGGCAGCCTCGAGGTGGCCCCCCAGGTGGTCCTGATGGACGGGGACTTCGACTACGTGTCCGATCCCGACCCGGCGTGCTGCGACGGCCCGGCCATCCGGACCGTGGTGCGGGGGGATGCCACCTGCGTCTCGGTCGCCGCCGCGTCCATCATGGCCAAGGTCACCCGTGACCGCATGATGCGGTCTTGGGCCGAGAGCTTCCCGGCCTTCGACTTCGACCAGAACAAGGGCTACCCGTCCCCGGTGCACCGGACCGCCCTCTCCGGATTCGGGCTGACCTCGCTCCACCGCCGTTCCTGGTCCTACGTGGACGAACTGGCCTTTCGCTAGGCGCCGGGACCGCCACTCGTCCCTGGCGGGCGGACCATCGGCTCCTTGGGCAGGCCGAGCACGCGCTCGCCGACGATGTTGCGCAGGACCTCGTCGGTGCCACCGGCGATCCGCATGCCGGGCACGCCGAGCACGTACTCCGACCAGGCGTAGGTACCCCAGGCACCGGTGTCGGCCACCAGCGCCGGGCCGAGGACCGACGACAGCAGATCGCTGGTCCGGGTCATGTTGGCGGTCAGCGCCATCTTGGCCAAGGACATCTCCGGGCCGGGGAGCTGGCCCACCGCGACGGCGGCCATGGCCCTGAGGTTGGTGTAGGAGGCCACCCGTTCGTTGACGATCACCGTGGCCAGCTGCTGGCGGATGAGAGGGTCGCCGGCCCGCCCGAGGGCCCGGACCAGCTCGACCAGGCGGGTGGAGCCGGGAAGGCCGGTGCCCCCACCGATGGCCGCCCGCTCGTTCATCAGCGTGGTGAGGGCCACCGTCCACCCGGCGTTGACGTCGCCGAGTCGGTGCGAGTCGGGGATCCGCACGTCGGTGAAGAAGACCTCGTTGAACGACGCCCCACCGGTCAGCTGGCGCAGCGGCCGGACCTCCACGCCGGGTGCGTGCATGTCCACCACGAAGCCGGTCAGCCCCCGGTGCTTGGGGAGCTCAGGGTCGGTGCGGCAGATGATCTCCCCGATGTCGGAGAACTGGGCCCCCGAGGTCCACACCTTCTGTCCGTTGACGATCCACTCGTCCCCATCCCGGACGGCCCGGGTCTGCAACGAGGCCAGGTCGGATCCGCTGCCCGGCTCGCTGAACAGCTGGCACGCCACGATGTCGCCCCGGTACAGGTGGCGGAGGTACGCCTCCTTCACCTCGTCGGTGGCGTGGGCCAGGATGGTCGGCGCCACCATGCCCAGCCCGATGCCGTAGGCGGACATCGACGGCGTCAGGTAGTGGGACGCCACCTTGTGGTAGGTGCGCTGGTACTCGCGGGGCAGGCCCCGACCGCCGTACTCCCGGGGCCCGGTGATCCAGCCGAACCCGGCGTCGAAGACCGTCTGGGCCCAGATCCGGGCGACGGCCAGGTCGGCCGCCTCCTCATCGGCCGACCGCTCCGGCAGTAGGCCCACCCGGTCCGAGCCCTGGCCCCACACGAAGGTCTCCTCGGGCCGCTTGGCCGCGTGGGCGTCCAGGAAGGCCACGGCGTCGGCCTCGAACTGTTCGGGTCCGATGGGCTCGGAGCCCCCGTTCGGTCCCGGACCGGCATGGTCGGTCTCGGACTCGGTGGCTGCGGTCATGGGTGCCGTCCCCTTCGTCGTGTCGATGCCCGTCACCGTCCCGCCCGTTCCGGGTCGTCGCCAGCGTATCCGTGGCGCTCGACCCCGGAGTTCCCGGGTCCGCCGTGTCGGACCCCGGTGCCGGCGGTCTCCTCAGCCGGGGCCGGTGAGCACCGAGCGGACCGCCTCGTCGAGGGCGGGATGGGCGAAGCGGTAGCCGCGGGCGGTCAGCACCTCGGGCCGGACCCGTTGGCCCCCGAGGACCAGCTCTTGGGCCATCTCGGCCCCGAGGACCAGCTTCAGGGCCACCGCCGGGACCACCATCACCGTGGGTCGGTGGAGCCCGGCGCCGAGGGCCCGGGCCAGTTGGGCATCGGTGGCCGGAGCCGGGGCGGTGGCGTTGACCGGACCGGACAGACCGCCGTCGGACAGGCAGTGCAGGATGGCCCCGACCTCGTCGTCCAGGGTGATCCAGCTCCGGTACTGGCGGCCCGAGCCCATCCTTCCCCCGACACCGGCCCGGAACAGGGGGAGCTGCTTCCCCCACGCCCCCCCGTGGCGGCTGAGGACGACGCCGGTTCGCAGGAGCACCGTGCGGATGCCGCCCTCGGCCGCCGGCCGGGCCGACCCCTCCCAGGTTCGGCACACCTCGGAGAGGAACCCGGTGCCCGCCGAGGAGGACTCGGTCAGCTCCTCGGCGCCGCGGTCGCCGTAGAACCCGACGGCCGAAGCACTCACGAGGACCGGGGGCCGCGAGGACAGCCGCAGGAGGGTGTCGACGAGCAGACGGGTCGACTCGGTCCGGCTCCGGAGGATCACCCGCTTGCGGTCGTCCGACCAGCGTCGGTCTCCGATCCCGGCGCCGGCCAGGTGCACGACGCCGTCGAAGGGCCCGGCGCGCTCGAGGCCGGCCACGTCGATCTGGCCCCGGTCGGGGGCCCAGGAGACCTCGGTGGTGGCGGGCCCGGGAACCGAGGCCGTCCGCACCAGCCGGGCGACCGAGTGGCCGTCGGTGCGCAGCTTGGCCACCAGCGCCGATCCGATGAGCCCCGACGCCCCGGTGACCAGCAGGTTCACACCGGGGTCCCCAGGGCGTCCTCGGCGCGGGCCACCGCGGACCGCACCATGGTGGCGAAGGCGTCGGGGTGGGTCAGATGGGCCCCGTGCGAGGCTCCGGCGATCTCCACCAGTTCGCCGTCCGGCGTGTTTGCGGCCAACCACGCCACGGTGTCGCGATGGCGGGACGCCGACCGCTCCCCGCGCCCGAAGGTGGAGGGCACCGCCAGCGTCGTGACGTCGAACGGCGCCCGCGGGAGTCGGATGGCGGTGAGCTCCGCCTCCAGAGCCGGCCCGTCGGCCCGACGTTCGTCCTTGGCCGTCTCGGACAGGCGCTCCCAGGCGGCGTCGCCGACCATCCGCCGGAAGAACCGCTCGGCGGCGGCGGCCGGATCCTCCGGGTCTGCGGCCCCCCCGGCCGGTGAAGCCGCCGCCGACCCCGCCGGGTCGGGCGGGCGCCGCGACCACGGTCCGAGCCAGGGCATCGGGGGCTCGTAGGCCACCACGCCTCGGATCACCGGGTCACCGGGGGGACGGAGGGCCGCCCCGAGGGCGATGTCGCCGCCGTAGCTGTGGCCCACGACCACCGCCGGTCGACCGGCGATCACCGCCAGCAGGTCGTCGATGTGGCCGTCCAAGGTGGTGTTGAGGGGGAGAGCACGGCGGGAACGCTGGTAGCCCCGACGGTCGTAGGTCACCGTGTGGACGTCGTCGAGGCGGCGGACCACCCGGGCGAAACTGGCGGCCCGGTCCAGTGAGCCGTGGACCAGCACCACCACCGGAGAGCCCTCACGGACCGCCGGCGGCACGTGCTCGGTGACGGCCAGCGTGAAGGATTCGGGCATCGCCGTTCCAGACTGTCAGAGGCCCAGGGGCAACGCCATCGCGGGGGCCTGACGTGGCCGGATGCCCATCCGGAGCCAGTGCTGCACCCGGCCTGGCCGACGGCGAACACCCCGGAATTCCGGGCGATGAGCGGGCGCATGCGCACATGGCCCGCTCAGATCGTGCATTGTTGTGGCTTCCAAAGACGAAGGAGAGACAGTGCCCCTTACCAAGACCGATCTCATTTCGACCGTGGCCGCCCACACCGGCTCCACCTCCAAGGATGTGGCGACCGTGCTGGCCGGCCTCGAAGATGTCGTGGTGGCCACGGTGGCCAAAGGCGAGAAGGTGGTCATCACCGGCTTCTTGACTTTTGATCGGGCCCAGCGCGCCGCTCGCACCGGCCGCAACCCGCAGACCGGCGAGACCATCAAGATCAAGGCCTCGAAGAGCCCCAAGGTCTCGGCCGGAGCATCGTTCAAGAAGGTCGTGAACGGTCAGGCTCCGGCCCCGAAGCTGGCCAAGGCCAAGTAGTCGCCTGGCCAACAGCTGCCTGACCGATAGCAGCTGCCTGACCGATGTTGGAGCGGTGGGCCGGGGCCCGGGGACGACCGGGGCCCGGCCCACCACCGCGTCACCGTCCACCCCTGCGTCCGGAGCCGGGACACCGATCGGCCACGGGGTACGAGGACCAGTACAGTCCGGCGCCCCTGGCGCCCCGATGCGAAGGACCTTCCGGGTCGAGGTGCCCCAGTAGGCTGAGGACCGTATGGGTGTCGACGACGAAGGAGACCGGACCACCGGGACAGCGGGCCAAACGGCCGCCGCCGGCGCGGGCGCGTTCGGCCCGAACGCCTGGCTGGTCGAGGACATGTACGACCGCTTCCGAGCCGACCCCACCTCGGTCTCGGACTCGTGGCGCGAGTTCTTCGCCGACTATCGGCCCGCCGGGGCACCGGCCCCGACGCCCGCCCCGGCCGTCGCGGCCTCCGCCCCCACCGCCGCCTCGGGGCCCCCGCCCGCCCCCACCACGGCCGGAGGGCAACCCGAGGTCCGGTCGACCTCCGCGGAGGCGGCGCCCGCGCCCGTGGGCAACGGTCCCCGGCCGGTCGCGTCGGGCCCGCCCGACGACTCCCCCGAGGTGGCCACACCCCTCCGGGGCGCGGCCGGCCGCATCGTGGCCAACATGGAGGCGTCGCTCGGGGTCCCGACGGCCACCAGCGTCCGGGTGGTTCCGGCCAAACTGCTCGAGGTCAACCGCACCATCGTCAACAACCAGCTGTTCCGGACCACCGGGGGCAAGGTCAGCTTCACCCATCTGATCGGGTACGCCGTGGTCCGGGGGCTGATGGCCGTCCCGGCCATGAACGCGGCGTTCGTGGCCGACGCCGACGGCAAGGGCACGCCCGGGGTGATCCGGCACCGGCACGTGGGCCTGGGTCTCGCCGTGGACGTGGAGAAGTCCCCCGGTCAGCGGACCCTGTTGGTGCCCTGCATCACCGGGGCCGACACTCGGGACTTCCGGGGTTTCGTGAGTGCCTATGAGGAGTTGGTCCGCAAGATCCACACCAACAAGATCGCCCCGGACGACTTCGCCGGCACCACCGTCACCCTGACCAACCCCGGAACCCTGGGAACGGTGCAGTCGGTTCCCCGCCTGATGCCCGGCCAGGGCCTCATCGTCGGGGTCGGGGCCCTCGGGTTCCCGGCGGGGTTCGAGGCCTCCGATCCCCGAACGCTCGCCGAACTGGGCATCGGCAAGACGGTGACCCTGACCTCCACCTACGACCACCGGATCATTCAGGGGGCCGAGTCCGGCCTCTTCCTGGCCCACGTGGCCGAGTGCCTGATGGGCGGTCACGGGTTCTACGACGAGGTCTTCGAGTCGCTCGAGATCCCCTACGAACCGGTCCGGTGGGAGAAGGACGTCAACGCCGCCGACGACGAGGGCGAGGGGACCCACCTCCGGCTGCTCAAGCAGGTCCACGTGCAGACCCTGATCAACATGTACCGGGTCCGGGGCCACCTCATCGCCCACCTCGACCCGCTCGACGCCGAGCCCCCCGAGCTCCATCCCGAGCTCGACCCGCTGCACTACGGGCTGACCATCTGGGACCTGCCCCGTCACTTCGTGGCCGACGGCCTGGCCGGTAAGGACCTGGTCACCCTGGACGAGATCCTCCACACCCTGCGCGATGCCTACTGCCGGACCCTGGGCGTGGAGTACATGCACATCCAGGACCCCGAGCAGAAGCAGTGGATCCAGCAGCACCTCGAAGGGGTGTCGTCCCTCCTGGCCCCGGACGAACAGCGGCACATCCTGGGCCGGCTCAACGCCGCCGAGGTGTTCGAGCGGTTCCTCCACTCCCGCTACGTGGGCCAGAAGCGGTTCGGCCTCGAAGGGGCGGAGTCGGCCATCGTCCTGCTCGACACCATCCTCGAGGAGGCGGTGCAGGAGGGGCTCCACGAGGCGGTCATGGGGATGTCCCACCGGGGCCGGCTCAACGTGCTGGCCAACATCGTGGGCAAGTCCTACGGCGAGATCTTCGAGGAGTTCGAGGGCAATCTGGACCCCGAATCGGTGCAGGGCTCCGGAGACGTGAAGTACCACAAGGGGGCGGTGGGCCGGTTCGTGGCCCGCAGCGGCGGGTCCATCCCGGTGGTGGTGGCCTCCAACCCCTCCCACCTGGAAGCGGTGGACCCGGTGGTGGTGGGGATGGCGCGGGCCAAGCAGGACGCCCTCGGAGGCGAGCGGGGCAGCGGGCCCCACTTCGAGGAAGGGGTGGGGGATCCCTTCCCGGTGCTCCCCATCCTCCTGCACGGCGATGCCGCCTTCGCCGGC
>DATCBL010000371.1:0-9623 GCA_036511875.1 Acidimicrobiales bacterium | reverse complement strand
CTTCGGCACCGGGTGACCGGTGCACCGGAGGTCTACGGCAGTTCTCTAGATCTGGAAAAGGGGAACTCTAGCCCACCCGCCTGGGGCCGGCCAGATCGCCCCTCGGGGCAGGGGGTTCGCTCAGGCGCTGGCCGCCAGCTCCTCGTCGACCTTCCGGGCCAGCAGCGGGTCGATGTGGATGCCCGGGCCCATGGTCGACGACAGGGTCACCGCCTTCACGTAGCGGCCCTTGGACGAGGCCGGCTTGGCCCGGTGGATCTCCTCCATGACCGCATGGAGGTTCTCCAGGAGCTGGGCGCGCTCGAACGACGCCTTGCCGATCCGGAGGTGGATGTTGCCCACCTTGTCGGTCCGGTACTCCACCCGTCCCCCCTTGAACTCGATGACGGCCCGCTCGACGTCGTCGGTCACCGTGCCGGTCTTCGGATTGGGCATCAGGCCGCGGGGGCCGAGGACCCGGCCCAGGGTGCCGACCTGGCCCATCAGGTCGGGGGTGGCGATGGCCACGTCGAAGTCGAGGAAGCCGTCGTTGGCCACCCGGGCCACCAGGTCATCGGCACCCACGACGTCGGCCCCGGCCGCTCGGGCCTCGGCGGCCTTCTCTCCGGCGGCGAACACCACCACCCGGGCGGTGCGGCCGGTCCCGGCCGGCAGCGAGAGGGTACCCCGCACGATCTGGTCGGCCTTGCGGGGATCCACTCCCAGCCGGACGGCCAGCTCCACCGTCTCGTCGAAGGAGGCCTTGGCCGACGATTTGATCAGGTCGACCGCCTCGGCGGGCGTGTAGAGATGCTGACGGTCGAACTGGGCGGCGCTCTCCCGGTACTTCTTTCCCCTGGACATGATGGTTCTCCGTTTTCTCGATGGTGGTGGGTCGGCGGCCTCAGCCGGCGACCGAGATCCCCATGGAACGTGCCGTGCCCTCGACCTGGCGCTTGGCCGCCTCGAGGTCGGCGGTGTTCAGGTCGGGGAGCTTGATGGTGGCGATCTCCGCCACCTGGGCGCTGGTCACCGTGCCGACCTGCTCGCGGCCGGAAGTGGAGGCTCCCTTCTCCAGGCCGGCGGCCTGGCGCAGCAGGGCCGGGGTGGGAGGCGTCTTCAGGACGAAGGTGAAGCTCCGGTCCTCGTAGATGGAGATCTCCACCGGAACGATCGACCCCCGCTGGGCCTCGGTGGCGGCGTTGTACTGCTTGCAGAACTCCATGGTCTGGACCCCGTGCGGCCCGAGCGCCGTCCCCACCGGGGGCGCGGGGGTGGCGCCCCCGGCCGGGAGCTGGATCTTCACGACCGCGATGACGCGTTTCTTCGGTGGCATGGGTACGTCTCCTTAACCTGGGTCCGCCGGCCTACAGCTTTGCGACCTGGCTGAATTCGAGCTCGACGGGGGTCTCTCGACCGAAAATGTTGACCAGCACCTTGAGCTTGAGCTGGTCCTCGTTGATCTCCGCGATCTGACCGGAGAAGTCGGCGAACGGGCCTTCCTTGACCCGGACCGTCTCGCCCACCTCGTGCTCGAGGCGGGGTCGGCTGCGCTTGGACGGCGCCTCGGCGCCCTCCACCTTCACCTGCAGGATACCTTCCACCTCGCGGCGGGACAGCGGCGTCGGCTTGGTGCCCGGACCCACGAACCCGGTGACGCCGGGCGTATTCCGGATCACCGACCAGCTGTCGTCGTCGAGCTCGCACCGGCACAGCAGGTAGCCGGGGAACACCTTCTTCTGCACCACGACCTTCTTGCCGTTCTTGAACTCGACGACATCCTCCATGGGGATGACCACCTCGTAGATGCGGTCCTCCATGTTCATCGACACGGCCCGGCTGTGGAGGTTGGACTTCACCTTGTTCTCGTAGCCGGCGTAGGTGTGGACGACGAACCAGCGTCCGGGCTGGTCGTAGGGGCTGACCACGAAGGGCTCGTCGTCCTCGTACTCGTCGTCGTCCTCGAACTCGGCCTCCGCAGTGGCCTCCTCCGCAGTGGCCTCTTCCTCCGGCTGGGGAGCGGGCGCCGTGCTCCCCTCGGCGGACGCCTGGTCGGTGTCGGTGTCGGGCGCGCCGATGGGCTCGACGGTGTCGAGTCCTTCGTCGTCGCCGGTGGGCGAATTGGTTTCGTCGTGGGTCACAGTCACACCGATCACGTCTTGAACAGCCAGAAGACGCCTTTGGCAAAGGCGTAGTTGAGAATGAAGATCAGGACCATCAGCGACAGCAGGGTGACCAGGGTCACCGTGGTGTAGTTGATCACCTCGGACCGGTTGGGCCAGGCCACCTGCCGAAGCTCAGATCGTACCTCGCGCAGGAACTGTCCCGGACGGAAGGGCTCGCGCTTGGGCGGGCGACGGGGCGGAGCCGCCGTGCGCTTGGGCGCGGCCTCCCCATCGGGGTCCTGACCCTGACGCTGCATGGCTCGCTTTTGTTCTCGGTTCACGCGCTTTGTCCTTCGACCGCTTCCACGGGTGGTGAGCAGGGCAGGAGGGACTTGAACCCCCAACCTTCGGTTTTGGAGACCGGTGCTCTACCAGTTGAGCTACTGCCCTCTGCCGACCGCCATGCCGCGAGCGGACGAGCCGATCACAGGAGCGGTCACCAAGGCTATCACCGGGTCCCAGGGAATTCCCAGGCGACGCCGGGTTCTTTCGCTCCGGGTCGACCCCTGGCGACCGGCTCCGGGCCCGGGCCCTCCGGACCACCGCGGGCCGGGGCCGGCCCTCCGGTCGGCCCCTGGCTAACGGGTCTCTTTGTGCAGGGTCTGCTGGCGGTCCCAACGGCAGAACTTCTTCATCTCGATCCGCTCGCGGTCGTTGATCTTGTTCTTCGTCGTGATGTAATTCCGTCGTTTGCACACCTCACAGGCCAGGGTGACCTGGATGCGCTTGTCGTTCTTTGCCACGGTAACTCCCTTGTGCGTCCTGCGTTCTCGTGCGTCCTGCGTTGTACAACTGGTAGCGGCGGCCGGACTCGAACCGGCGACCCCACGATTATGAGCCGTGTGCTCTAACCAACTGAGCTACGCCGCCACGGGCGAGCCCCCTGTCGGAATCGAACCGACGACACCAGCCTTACCATGGCTGTGCTCTGCCGACTGAGCTAAGGGGGCAATGCGACTCGAGCGAGCAGCAGAGGGACAAGCATAGCCAACCCTGGGCCCACCGAGGAGGGCAAAGGTCCTGGCTACCATCGTCGGATGCACATTCGCCTGGTGAGACCCTCGGACGCCGAACCGATCCGGTCGATCTACAACGTCGAGGTCCTCGGCTCCGTCGCCACCTTCGACCTGAGGCCCCGGACCCCCGAGGAGCAGCTGGCCTGGATGTCCGAGCATCGCGGCCCCCACCCGGCCATCGTGGCGGTCGACGACGACGTCGTCCTCGGGTTCGGCTCGCTCTCGGCGTTCCGGAACCGCCCGGCCTATGCCACCACGGTCGAGGACTCGGTGTACGTCGATGCCGCCGGCCGGGGGGCCGGCGTGGGCCGGGCCCTGCTCCACGAGCTGGTGGTCCTGGCCAACCAGCACGGATTCCACGCGGTGATCGCCCGGATCGGCGGGGGCAACGAGGCGTCGATCCGGCTGCACCTGGCCTGCGGCTTCGAGATGGTCGGGGTCGAGCGGGAGGTGGGCCGCAAGTTCAACCGCTGGCTGGACGTCTCCGTGCTCCAACGCCTCCTCTGACCTCGCCCCGGGCCCGCCGGGGTCAGGCCGCCGAGGCCGAGGCCGGGGCCGGGGCCAACCCTCCGAGGTCGACCGGGGACGGCGCACCCAGGCTGACCGCGGGGCGTTCCCAGGTGGCCAGGGGCACGGTGAGCACCACCAGGATCCACAACAGGGTCAGGACGATCAGCAGCGGGTCGCCGTGGATCAGGCTGTTGATCAGCTGGGTCCCGCCCGGGAGCTCGATGAAGGCGGTGACCATCGAGAGGCCGACGATCAGGGACCGCAGGCGGCCGAGGGCCACCGGGGCCAGGAGAATCAGGCCCCACGAGAGGTACCAGGGCTGGACCACCGGCCCGAGGACGACGAAGAGCAGCAGCGTCACGCCGAGGGCCTTGAGCGTGCCGATCCGATCGCTGTTCAGGAGCAGCCAGATGCCGGCGATGCCGGCGGCGAGCAGCCCGAGGAACCGCGTCACGGTGAGGACCCCGCCCAACCCCACCCCGAGATGGGCGAAATGGGCGATGGCGGTGAACAGGAGGGCCAGCGAGGTGGTGGGCGCGGTCCACGACCGCACCGCGCCCGGCGTGCCCAGGATGGTCACCCACCCCCACCCGAGCCCGCTGACATAGGAGAAGAACCCGAGCACGCCCGCGCCGATGAGCCCGGCGGTGACCACCGGGCGCAATCGGTCCCGGGTCGACGCCCGGGGCCCGAGCCAGCTCCAGCCCACGTACAGGATGCCGAGGGCGGCGGGCGCTTTGATGGCGGTGGCCAGGGCGCACAGCAGGATCCCGACGATCGGACGCTTCTCTTTGGCCGCGGTCAGCCCGGCCACCAGCAGGCCCAGCATGAGGGCGTCGTTGTGGGCCCCGCCGATGAGATGGAGGAGGGTCACCGGGTTGAGCACCATCAGGGTGAACAGCTCGGCCCCGTCCCGGTGGTACAGGCGGGCCAGGCGGGGCACGCACCACGCCATCAGAAGGACCCCCACCAGCGCCAGCAGGCGGAGCAGGACGATGGTGGCCAGCTCGTTGTGGAAGGTGATCCGGGCGAAGAAGCCGTCGATCTGGAGGAACAGCGGCCCGTACGGGGCCGGGGCATTGCCCCACAGCTGGTCGACCGGGGCGGTGTAGGAGTTGTTCCCCAGTTCGAAGGGCCCGTAGAGGTACGGGTTCATGTGGTGGCTGACCATCTCGCCCTGGGCGGCGTACGAGTAGGCGTCGCGGCTGAACAGGGGGGCGATGACCAGCATGGGCAGCGACCACAGGGCGAACACCCACATCATCCGCTTGATCGGGACCCCGGGGCAGCGGGAGTACAGGCGGGTCATCCCCCACCAGACCCGCATGAGCAGCAGCAGGCCCCCGTAGACCGCGGCCAGCGAGAAGTAGACCCCCCAGGTGCTGGCCCCACCGGTCCCCGGCACCCCGAAGAACCACACTCCGGGCATCTCCAACTTGAACGGGGAGCTGGGCAGCGAGGCCCCCACGGCAATGGCCAGCATGGCGCCGAACCCGAGCAGGGCCGGGCGGAGGACCAGTCCCCGCGGCTGGGCCTGGTCGTCGGGACCCGGACCGGCGTCTCCGTCGGCGCCGCCGGACCCGGCCACCCGGTGCCGGACCCAGGCCCCCATGCCCTCGGCCACCCGCAGGCCGGCGCCGGCGGCTTCGACGGTCAGTGACCACAGTCCCACCGGGACGGAGTCCGGCTCCTGGAGGTGCCCGGGGTCGAGCGCCTCAGCGCCCGTGATCTCGGATGGCATCAGGTTGGGGGACTTCTCCTCGGTCGAACCGCAGGGGGCAGGCGGTTCCATCTGGCGACGAGGACCGGAGACCCGGTGCCTCGGTGTGGCTGTACTGAGTCTGCTGGGTGCTGATGCTTCGGGGATGCTGAGTCGGTTGGGATGGGTCTACTGAGAGTGATCGCCGCGGCACCCTCCGGTGCCCGCCGGGCCACCCAAGGAATGGCCCGCCCGCCACCGCAATCATTCCGTAACTTCATTGTAACGAACGAACCGGCCGGATCAAGTAGGGGGGACCCCCGCCTCAAACGTGGGGGTGGCCCCACCGCCTCGGGCCCCCGGACCGGGTCGACCGGCCCAGAGCGGGACCGGCCGGCCGTCGGCCGGCCACCGGGGGTGACGCGGACCCGCCCGTCCTCGTCTCCCCCGGCCCCTGCGGTGGGCCGGGAAGGATTTGAACCTTCGAAGCTTGCGCGGCAGATTTACAGTCTGCTCCCTTTGGCCACTCGGGCACCGACCCGCAGGCCGGAAGGATATCGCCTGGTGCGGGAGTACTGTTTCGACATGCCCACCTTCGACGTCGTCTCCGAAGTCGACATGCAGGAAGTTCGCAACGCGGTCGACCAGGCCAACCGCGAGGCCGCCACCCGGTTCGACTTCAAGGGCACCGACTCCGCCATCGAGCTCTCCGACACCGAGCTGGTCCTCACCTCGTCCACCGACGACCGTCTCCGGGCCCTCTACCAGGTCCTCCAGGAGAAGTTGGTCAAGCGGGAGGTCTCCCTCAAGTCCTTCGACGTGGGCAAGATCGAAGAGGCGTCCCGGGGATCGGCCCGCCAGAGACTGGGCATCCAGGCCGGCATCTCGTCCGACCATGCAAAAAAAATCAACAAGTTCGTCAAGGAGCTCGGCCTGAAGGGCGTCAGCTCGCAGACCCAGGGTGATCAGCTGCGGATCAGCGGCAAGAAGCGGGACGACCTCCAGTCCGCCATCAGCGCCCTCAAGTCCGAAGACTTCGGCATTCCGCTGCAGTTCAACAACTTCCGCGACTGACCCCCCGGGACCGGCCCGACCCGGCCGTGGGTCAGGAGCGTCCCCGCCGGCTCGCCCACCGCACCGAGGTCCCGAGCACCCCCACCACCAGCAGGGGCAGGATGACCGCGGCGGCCGTCCGGTAGGAGTGGCCCACGCAGAGCCAGGCGGTCAGACCGAGGACGATCACCACGCCAACCAGGAGCTCAGGGGTGTCCCCGACCAGGAACTCCCACCAGAAGCGCCCGAACCCGACCAGCATCCGGTTGGCCAGCGGGCGCCGTTCCGGCCCCGGATCACCCATGGGGTCCCTCCCCGGCCGGGGCCACCGGCCGGGCCGGCGCCCACACCCCTCGGCCGAGCAGCCCGACCAGCGCCCAGGCCATCAGGCCGTAGGCGGCCACCAGCACCGGTATGGCCAGGTCGGACCCGGGCCAGTGCACGCCGATGCCCTCCCCGGACCAGAAGGTCCCGAAGCTCACCAGCATCAGCCCGACACCCATCTTCATGGCGTTCTCCGGAACCGACGACAGCTGGCGGGCCAGGATCAACCCGGCCACCCCGACCACCACCACGGCCGCGCCGGCCGCCAGGGAGGCCAGGCCGAGGTTGCCCGAGGTCGTGCCCAGGGTGAGCACGATGACCACCACCTCGAGCCCCTCGAGGAACACCCCCTTGAACGCCACCACGAAGCCCGTGGCGTCCCGCCCTCCGGACGGCGGGGTCGAGGAGAGCTCGGCCACCTGCTTGGCATAGATGGCGTCCTCGTCGTGCTTGGCCTTGAGACCGGTCGCCCTCAGGATGGCCTTGCGCAACCACTGCAGCCCGAACACCAGCAACAGGCCCCCGACCACCAGGCGCAGGCTGGACAGGGGGACCAGCCGGACCAGCGGGGGGCCGATGACCACGACCAGGGCCGCCAGTGTGGCCAGGGCCACCACCACCCCCTCCAGGGCGGAGCGCCAACCCCGGGTCAGGCCGACCGCCAACACGATGGTCAGCGCCTCCACCATCTCGACCGCGCTGGCCAGGAAGACGGCGATCACCAGGACGGCGGATCCGCTGTGGGTGACGGTGGCCGTCATCACCGGCCCATGGTCAGGCGGCCGGGCGGGTCGGCGTGGCCCGGGGCGACACCGGTCAGACCGCTTCGACCAGTTCGTCCAGCTCCTCCAGGGGGTGCACGTGGAACAGCCGGTTGAACAGGAGGTACTTGAGGACCCAGAACAGCCCGAAGGAGACGACGTTGGCCGCCAGCACCAGCAGCGTCTGGTCGAAGTGGCTGAGCTGGTGCTCGATCCCGATGTGGCGGGCCACCGCGGCTCCCCCGATGGACACGGTGATGCCGATGGCCGCCATGCCCCAGAACGGCACGATCTCCTTCATCAGGTGGGAGCGTCCGCTCTTGCCCCACACCCACCTCCGATTCAGGTAGTAGGAGGGGATGGTGGCCGAGACGTTGGCCACCACCGTGCTCACGATCTCGCCCCACAGGTGCAGGACCCCGAAGATGAGGGCCAGGATGGCGAAGGAGACCACCGTGGAGACGACCGACACCATGGTGTAGCGGAACAGCTGCTTGGCCTCGGGGGTGTCCCGCTTCTGCCAGACGTGCTCGGCACGCACCACGAAGCTGATCATCGGGGCAACCCTAGCCGTGACCGATCCGGACTATCAGGCGGGAACACGCTCCGCGACCCGGGCGTCACAGAGCGTTGGACCGGGCGATCCCCCCGTACCAGGTCGCGCTGGGCTTGGATCGGCGCTCGAAGCTGGCCCGGTCCACGCCGACGATCCCGAAGGTCGGGCCGTAGCCGAGGACCCACTCGAAGTTGTCGAGCAGGCTCCAGTAGAAGTAGCCCCGCACGTCGATGCCGTCGTCGAGACAGCGCCGGACCCCGCCGAGGGCCCGGGTCACGTACTCGATGCGGGAGGGGTCGTCGTCGGTCCCGATCCCGTTCTCGGTGACGTAGACCGGCAGTCCCCCGGTCACCTCCCATGCCCGGCGGATGGTGCCCTCCAGGGCCTCCGGCCAGAATTCGTAGCCCATCTGGGTGGTGGGAACCCCGGCCTCGGCAGGCAGGTACCCCTCCGGTCCGACCCGTTGGCGGGTGTAGGTCTGGACCCCGACGAAGTCGTCGCCCCCGGTGGCCTCGAGGAACACGTCCTCCGAGGGCCGCCGGATCCGCTCGAGCCACTCCTCGCCCCCGGGGGCCATCTGGTAGTCGGTCATCGACAGGGTGAGGCCCACCGGCGCCCCGCCCGGACCTGACCGGATGGCCTCGACGCCGAGGCGGTGGGCGCGCACCAGCCCCTGGTTCACGGCGTCCCGCCGGGCCCGGTCCCGCACCCGAGGGGGGAACAGCCCCAACCGCCAGCCCATGGTGGCGACCACGTTGGGCTCGTTGAGGGTGCAGGCCATGCCCATCAGATCACCCAGGTGGTGGGTGACCCGCTCGCAGTAGCGGGCGAACCGGTCGGGGGCGTGGGGGGCCTCCCAGGCGCCCTCCGACGAGAGCCAGCGCGGATGGGTGAAGTGGTGGAAGGTGACCACCGGGGTGATGCCGCGCTCGTGGCAGGTGGCGGCCATCCGCCGGTAGTGGTCGAGGGCCACCAGGGAGAACTCGCCCTCGGCCGGTTCGATGCGGCTCCACTCGAGCGAGAACCGATACGACCCGAGGCCCAGGTCGGCGACCAGCGCGATGTCCTCGGGATACCGGGTGAAGGAGTCGCAGGCGTCCCCGCTGACGTCCACGCAGCCGGAGGTCGGGTCGTGCTCGAACTCCCACCAGTCGTTGTTGACGTTGCCCCCCTCGATCTGGTGGGCGGCGGTGGCGGTTCCCCACAGAAAACGGTCGGGAAAGGTGATGGCGGGCACGGACCGGTACCGTAGCGGCGGGCCGGGACCTCCGTCGACGGTCCGGAGCCACGGCCGGGATTGCCGCCGCGGGTGCCCGACTCCGGGCCTTCGCCACCTGGCAGGATGGTGCGGTGAGCGAAGCCCTCGATTTCCTGGTCGACCTCCTCGATCTGGAGTCCATCGAGGTCAACATCTTCCGGGGCGTGAGCCCCAACGAGGAGCGCCAGAGGGTGTTCGGCGGCCAGGTGGCGGCGCAGTCGCTGATGGCGGCGGGACGGACGGTCGAGACCGGTCGACCCCACTCGCTGCACGCCTACTTCCTGCGGCCGGGTGACCCCTCC
>DATCBL010000370.1:0-2299 GCA_036511875.1 Acidimicrobiales bacterium | reverse complement strand
CCGCTGTCTCCCCGCTCGCCGAGCAGCTCGATCAGCTGTCCGTCCGGATCCCGGACGAAGACGGCGACCCCGAGGTGGGTGTCCTCCAGCACCGTGCCTCCGTACTGGTCGATCCGATCGGTCACGGCCGAGATGTCCGGGACGGTGACCGACAGATGCGTGAACCCGGGTTCGTTCATGGGTCGCTCCCGGGCGGCGGGATTCCCCGGACGGTTCGAAGTGCAGGAGCTCGAGCACGAATCCGTCCAGGGTGAGATAGACGGCGGTGAGGTTGGCCGGGGGCTCCACCCGGAGCAACTTGGCGGTGGCCCCGTCGTGGGGTGCCAGCTCCCGTTGGTAGGCAAAACCCAGGAGCTCTTCGTAGAACGCCCGGCCCAATTGAATGACACCCGTCCGCTCATGATCCTCTGTCCTCGTCCCCAACCTACCGGGATTGGCCTCCTGGCCTCAGACGTGATGGACCACCCAGGTGATCCCTTGAAAGGCCCGGTACCCGAGGTAGATGACGCTGGCCACCAACATGAACTTGAAGTACCACGGCGACTTGCGGTGCTCGAGGGGGACGGTCCCGCAGGTCGGGCAGGTGCCCTCGTCGGTCAGCTCGTCGGGCTCGAGTCGGTGGTCGCATTCCTCACACCACGGCACGGCTCAGGCGCTCCTCGAGCGGCCCGCGGCCGCACCGTGGGCCGGCGCCGCGGTCGGATTCGGCTCCGACCGGCCGTCGGCCCCGAGAAGGTTGGTCACCGCCGCCGACCCCCACCCCCGTTGGCACCCTTGGCCCGCACTCGCAGCTTGATGGGAGTCGGACCCAGGTCGAAGCGTTCCCGCAGACCCCGCTCGACATAGCGGAGGTAGGTGGGCTGGAGGCGACCGTTGGTGAACAGGGTGAAGGTCGGGGGGTCGCTGGCCCCCTGCACCGCGTACTGGATCTTGGCGCCCACCGGAGGATGGGCCATCTGGATCGACTTGAGGGCCCGGTTGAGCTCCCCGGTGGGGACCCTCGAGTGGTACGCCTCTTCCGCCGCGGCCACCGCCGGCAGGATGTGGTGGACGCCGAGCCCGGACAGCGCGCTCACCCGCAGCACCGGAGCCTCCCCCAAGAAGGCCAGCCGGTCCCCCACGTCCACCAGGATGTCGTGTCGGTCCTGGGTGGGGACGAGCTCCCACTTGTTGAGCACGACGACGGTCGGGCAGCCGGCCGCCCCCACCCGTTCGGCCAGGCGTTGGTCCTGATGGGTCACCCCGGCGGTGGCGTCGATCACCAGGAGGGCGATGTCGGATCGGTCGAGGGCGTCGAGGGCCCGCAGCACCGAGAAGTACTCGGTGCCCCGCTCGGTCCGAGACTTCCGGCGCATGCCGGCGGTGTCGACGAAACAGACCGTGCCTTCCGGGGTCTCGACCACGGTGTCCACCGCGTCCCGGGTGGTGCCCGGGGCGTCGTGGGTCACCGACCGCTCGTCGCCGACCAGCCGGTTGAACAGCGTGGACTTGCCGACGTTGGGCCGGCCGACCAGGGCCACCCGGGGAACCCCGGGCGCCGACGGCTCCGACCCGACCAGGTCGGGATGGCCCGTTCCCTCCCCGTTCGGCCCTTCGGCGCCCGCCGGCGGACGGGACTCCGGCGCCGGCGCCGGAGCGGGAAGCAGGCTGATGACGTCGTCCAGCAGGTCACCGGTCCCCCGCCCGTGCAGCGCGCTGACGGGCCACGGGCTCCCGAGGCCGAGGGCCATGGCGTCCCAGGCGTCGGCATCGCGCTGGGACGAGTCCACCTTGTTGACCACCACCCGCACCGGTCGACCCGACCGCTTGAGCACGCGGGCCACGGCCAGGTCCTCGTCGATGAGGCCCACGGTGACGTCGATCACCAGAAGGACCACGTCGGCCTCGGCGATGGCCCGTTCGGCCTGGGCGCTGACCTGGACGTCGAGCGGGTCGTCCGAGGACAGCCATCCCCCGGTGTCGACCACGGTGAAGGACCGTCCGCACCACTCGGCGTCGAGCTCCTTGCGGTCCCGGGTGACACCCGGACGTTCCTCGACCACCGCGGCCCGGCGCCCCACGATGCGGTTGACCAGGGTGGACTTGCCGACGTTGGGACGGCCGGCGATGACCACCAGCGGCTTCTCCCTGACCACGGTGCCACCGTCCGGCGTGGCGCCGCTCATCGGGAACCTCCCAGGGTGACCGGCACCCGTTCGGAGTCCCGACTGGCCGGGGTTCCGGGCGCCGCGGTCCCGTTCGACTCGAGGGCCCGGCGCAGCGAGAGACCGTCGGTGGCCACCACCTCGACCGGGCGCGG
>DATCBL010000369.1:0-6256 GCA_036511875.1 Acidimicrobiales bacterium | reverse complement strand
GGGCCGCCACTGGCGTCGACGCAGATCGAGTTGGGGATGGCATTGGACGGGACGACCCACGTCTGCGCGTTCTTGTTGAAGCTGAACCTCACCGTCACCACGTTGGCCCCGAACGAGGCGGCATAGGTCGGGCAGTCGGTCGGGGCGGCGATCACCGATGGAGCCACCGGCGTCGATGCACCGACCGCACCCGCGGTCAGGAGCGCCGGGGCCGCCAGGAAGCCGCCGACCACCAGGGCCGCTCCGGCCACGTTCCGCCTGGACGTCCTGGAGCCGGAGCCTCGGAGGGCCTGAGCCTCGGTGTTCCCGGAGGGAGATCGAAACATGGGTGTTCCTTTCTGCTGACTGTTCTCTGCTGACTGTTCCCTGACCGATGGCCAGGCGGGTTCCGTCATGAGATGGCGCCTCGGCGACGAGGCCCCGACCCGAGCCGCGCCGTCGGCCGGGGTGCTGAGAGGCACTCGGGCGACCGTACTGCCCGGACCCGGACCTCGCAAGGAGTGGTGACCTGATCTCACGCAACGTGAGGGTTTGCCGGGCTCCCGGCCGTCAACGGCTCGGGTGGCGGACGACCTTACACGGCCGTGACCACGGCTTTTTCCCGATGGAGGGTTGGTCGGCCCAGCCATCCACCGGGGAATTTCCCCTCACTCCCGGTGGCGCCTGGTCACGTTGGGTCCCGCACGCTTGGCCGTTCGCCCCCCGGCACGGCCGGGGTGGCGGGGGCATCCGGGACGGCCCCGAGGGCGCCGGGCCCGGTCCGACCTCCGGTCAGGGTCCGGGCTTGAACACCGCGATGCCGGCGGCCCAGTACATGGCGGTCCCGAACGACCCGGCGAAGCTCTGGGGCCCGGGACCGGCCAGGACCTGGTAGCCGGTGATCACCGTGGCCACGGTCCCGGTCGAGGTCTGTTCCGCCTGGGTGGTGTAGCCCGGAGAGGAGACGGAGATGGCCTGGGCGTTGTTGTGCCCGGCCACGAACCCGACCACCAGCTCGTTGGCCACCGTCGAGGTGACCGAGCCGGAGCTGGCCGCGGTGCCGGTGTTGGCGGTCCCGGTGTCCACGTCCAGGGGGCTGGCCGCGGCCACGCCGGCGAACTCCTGGACCTCGAAGCTGATGGTGGCGGCCGAGGCCGTGTGCACCGTCACGGTGGTCGTGGACTTGGCGTTCGGCGAGTACCACATCTCCCCGTCGGAGTTGTGGCCGGAGACCTCGTAGCCGGAACCGATCTTGGTCCAGGTGTTGCCCCCGGTGTCGGTCACCGAAGTGATGTGGTTGGTGGCCCCGGTGTACTGGCTGGCCGACAGCACCAGGAGGTCCCCGGCGGTGGTGGCGGTGGGGAAGGAGCCGGCCAGCGAGGTGGAGGAGGCGGACTCGGTGCCGCTGCCCGCCTGGACCAGCCGGGGCGTCGTGGTGGACGGCGCGGTGACCGTCAGCGAGAAGGTGGTCGAGTGGACCGGGCCCCCGGTGGCGTTCCCGGTCCCGGTGACGGTGATGGAGTAGGGCCCGGGTGTGGTGGTCGACGACGTGATCACCGACATGGTCGAGCTGCCCCCCGAGGTGATGATCTGGGGCGAGAACCCGATCGAGGCCCCGGACGGGATCCCGGTGGCGCTCAGGGCCACGCTCTGGCTGCCGCCCGAGGCCGTGGTGCCGATGGTGCTGGTGGCGGTGCCGCCGGCCGTCACCGTGGCCGAGTTGGGCGTGGCGGCGATGGTGAAGTCGGGCGGCGGCGGGGCGGCGTTGACCGAGAGGGTGAAGCTCTGGCTGGCCGGGCTCCCGAACCCGTTGCTGGCCCCGAGGGTGATCGGGTACGAGGCGTTGGAACCGCTGGCCGGCTTGCCGGCCAGGGTGGCCGACCCGTTCCCGTTGTCGGTGAAGGTGACCCCGGTGGGCAGGGCGCCGCTCTCGGACAGCACCAGGGTGGGGCTGCCGGTGGCGGTCACCGTGAACGTCCCCGACACCCCCTGGGTGAAGGTGGTGCTGGTCGCCGAGGTGATGGCGGGGGGCGTGTTGACAGTCAGGGAGAAGGTGGTCGAGTGGGTCGGGAACCCGGCGGCGCTGCCGGTCCCGGTGAGGGTGACGGTGTAGGTTCCCGGCGTCGTGGTCAGGGCGGGGGTGACCGAGAAGGTCGAGCCTCCGCCCGAGGTCACGCTGGGGGGACTGAACGACGTCAGGGCCCCGGCCGGTGCGCCGGTCTCGCTCAGGGCCACCGACTGGGCCACGCCCGACGTGACCGCGGTGCTGACCGTGGTGGTGGCGGCGGTGCCGGCGGTCACCGTGGCCGTGTTCGGCGACACCCCGATGGAGAAGTCGCTGGGTGGGGCGATGACATTGAGGGTGAAGGTCTGGGTGGCCGGGCTGCCCACGCCGTTGCTGGCGGTGATGGTGATGACCGACGACGAGACGCCGCTCGCGGTGCCGGCCAGGGTGGCCGTCCCGTTCCCGTTGTCGGCGAAGGTGACCCCGCTGGGCAGGGCACCCGACTCCGATAGCGCCGTGGTCGGAGAGCCGGTCGTGGTCACCGAGAAGGTCCCCAAGGTGCCCGCGGTGAAGGTGGTGCTGGTCGCCGAGGTGATGGCCGGCGGGGTGGCGACGGTCAGGGCGAAGGTGGTGGAGTGGGCGGCGGACGTCCCGGTGGCGGTGACCGTGACCGTGTAGGTCCCCGGGGGGGTGGCCGTCGACGTGGTGATGCTCATTGCCGTGCTCCCGCCCGAGGTGATGGACTGCGGAGTGAACGACACCGAGGAGTTGGCCGGCAGCCCGGTGGCGCCAAAGGCCACCAGTTGGGGCGTGCCCACCGCGGTGGTGCCGATGGTGCTGGACGCCGAGGCTCCCGCCGTGACCGTCTGGCTCGTGGGCGTGTCCCCCACCGTGAAGTCACCCGGTGGGGGGGGCGGCGTCCCGGCCTTGAACAGGGCGATGCCCGACGCCCAGTACATGGTGGACCCGAACGATCCGGCCAGGCTCTGCGAACCGGGCGCAGAAAGGTCCTGGTAGGCCGACTCGACGGTGACCGTGCTGGGACTGGTGGCGACCTCGAGGGGCTGGGTCGTGTAGCCCGGGGAGGTGATGGAGATGGCCTGGCTGGTGCTGTGCCCGGCCACGAACCCCACCGCCAGATCGTTGGGGCTCAGCGCGGTGGCCGTCCCCGAGTTGGACGCGGTGGAGTCGCCGGCGGCCCCGTTGGAGCCCTCCAGGGGAGTCGTGGCGGCCACGCCGTTGAACTCCTGGAGACGCAGCGCCACCGTCGATGCTCCGGTGGTCACCGTCACGCTGCTCACCGAGGCCGCATTGGCCGAGTACCACATCTCCCCGTCGGAGTTGGAGCCGGCCACGTCGTAGGACCCCACCTTGGTCCAGGTGTTCTTGCCGTCGGAGACCGCAGTGATCGGGTGGCTGGCGCCGGTGAACACGCCGGCCGACAGCACCAACAGGTCACCCGGGGTGCTCGGGACCGGGAGGCTCACCGTGGCGATGGCGGACCCGGCCGTCTGGACCAGCGCCGGGCCGGCGGAGGACCCGGCCGGGGTGGTCACCGGGAAAGCCGTGCTCTGGTTGGAGACGTTCCCCGCCCCGTCCCGGGCGTCCACCGTGTACTGGTAGGGCGTTCCCGGCGAGGCCGCGGAGTCGGTGTAGGAGGTGGTCGTCACCGGGCTCGGCGTGAGCAGCACGCCGTTGCGGTAGACGTCGTACCCGGACACCCCGATGGGGTCGGTCGAGGTCGACCAGGTGAGGTTGACCTGGGTGGCCGACGCCGCCGAGCCGGTCAGAATGGTCGGCACGGTGGGCGGCGAGGTCTCGACGGTCCAGTTGGCCGTGGCCGGGGTGGCGCCGCCCGAGGCCGCCACCGTCAGGGTGTGCGCGCCCTGGGCCAGGCTAGCGTAGGACACCGGGCTGGTGCAGGCCGAGGGCGTGGCGTGGTCCAGGCTGCAGGTGAAGGTGGCCCCGCTTCCGGTGGAGTGGAAGGTGACGCTGGCGCTGGTCGAGTTGGTGAGGGTCGGTGGCGGCGTGTCGATCACCGTGGCCGGCGTGGTGGAGAAGGAGTAGCTCTGCACGTCGAAGGTCTGGCCGGCGGCGTTGGTCGGGGTGACGGTGACGGTCCCCCCGTTGACCGTCACCTTGAGGAAGTTGAACACCTGGGCCGCCGACTGGGGTGTGGGCACACCGGTCCCGCAGACCGTGCCGGTGTTGCTGGTCGGGCTCCAACCGATGGCATAGATGGAGCCGCTGCTCTTGAACCCGGTGCAGGAGCTCCCGGTGCTCACCGGCTCGAGGACGCCCCCGCCCCCGCCGGTCACGTAGTTGGTGATCTGGCCCGCGGCGCTCGGGGCGATGCGCTCGTAGTTGTGGGCATGCCCGTTGAAGGCCAGCTTCACCCCGTTGGACGAAAGCAGGGACTCGAGGCTGGTCGACTGGAAGGGGTTGGACGGGCTGTTCTGGAGGTACACATCGCTGTCCTGGGAGCTCTCGTCGGAGCGCAGCGGGTAGTGCCAGACGGCCAGCTTGACCGATCCGGGATGGCTGGCCAGGTCGGCGGCCAGCCACTTGTACTCGGGCGAGCTGGGGGTCCAGTGCTCGTCGTGGTCGACCTGGTAGCCCGGGCAGGCGGCCTCGCCGGCCGAGGTGCAGGCGGCCCCGGTGGCCGTCCCCACGTTGGAGCCGTCGGCCCAGGCCGAGTCGAGCACGTAGATGCGCACGCCGGCGTCAGAGAAGGCGTACCAGCCGTCGGGGTAGGTGCCCGCATTGGTCCCGTCCTGGGTCGGGGCCGGGTAGGAGTCGTAGGCGTAGGCTCCTCCCGATGCGGCAGCGGTGTTGGCCTCGGGCCAGCTCCGCAGTCCGATGGTGTTCTGCCCGTGGTTCCCCTCGCCGGGGAAGACCGGGAGCCCCTGCGTCTGGGCCCAGTAGGACGGACCGAAGATGTCGCTGATCTCCGAGCCGCCGTTCTGGAGGTCGCCGTAGTTGGCCTGGGTGCCCCCCGAGTAGCCGACGTCACCAGCGGTGACCACGAACTTGGCTCCCGAGGACCCGATCAGGGAGTCGACGGCCGCCTGGTCGGTGTTGAGGTTGTTGGGGAAGGCGGTGGTGGACGAGTACAGGGTCTCTCCGATGTCGCCCACCACGTCGAAGGTGAGGGGAGTGGAGGAGTTCGCCGGGTCCAGCGTGGTGAACTGCTGGGTGGGATTGGAGCCGAGGAGGTCGACTGACCCCGGGCCCAGTGGGCGGTAGCAGTAGGTGGTGCTGGGCGAGAGACCGGTGAGGACCACGGTGGACTGGTACTCGTTGGTCCCGGAGACCACCGAGAACGCCGAGCCTGTGATGCTGGTCGGTGTGCCCGCTGCCGGGAACGAGTTGGGCAGGGTGGCCGGCACCGTGGTCGTGTGGGCGGTGCAGCTCCCGAGGGGGCCCCACTGCAGGGTGCCCGGATTGGTCACCGGGGAGACCGTGGTGGCCCAGTTGACGTCGGCGCCGGTCTGGGTCAGGTCGGTGACGTAGGGGGCCCGGGTGAGCGTGGCGTTGAACCCGGCGAACGGGGTGACGGCGATGGGATTGGGGCCGGCCGCCGTGGCCGACTGGAGCGGGAGGATGGCCACCGTGGCCACGATGGCGATGGTGGCGAGGGCGATCGGGGCGGACCGCCGGTGGCCGCGTCGGGCCCCCCCGCCCGTTGTCGAGCTACGACCTGGTGTGATGTTCACGTCCCGCCCTCCGCTAGCCTTCGTGCGACCCTAACCAATCCACCACCGAGATTCGACCTGCATTGGCCACAATGCGGAGAATGTTCGCCTGCGGTGACGATCCCCCCACTCAGTGCGGCGTCGGAGCCTCTGGCCACGGTCAGGCCACCGGGGTGAACGACGTCGAACAGGTCACATGTTGGCCCCGGAGCGAAGCGGTGGCGGTCACGCTGACCGGGACCCCGACCGGTGCGTGGGCGACGGGCAGCGAGAGCGAGACCGCCCCGGCGGAGTCGGTGACCCCCCCGTGCCGGCTCCGGGTATGGGCGTAGACGGCCACCACCGACACCTGGACGTCAGCCGTCGAGGTCACCGTGACCGTCTCTGCGGTCTGACCCTGCAGGGGACTTGGGTTGCTCACCGTGACCGAGCACGCGCTCAGCGTCGGCGCCGGGCCCGACACGTAGGCGCCGGACCCCGAGCCCCCGTTGGACCCCCTGGAGGCGCCGACCCCGCCGGAATCCCCCCCCGCCGCGTGGTGCCCGGCGCTGGCCGCCGGGATGTGCGGGACCGGGAG
>DATCBL010000368.1:0-2454 GCA_036511875.1 Acidimicrobiales bacterium | reverse complement strand
TGGCCTCCACGCCGTTCATCCCCGGCATGTTGATGTCCATGAGGACCAGGGCCGGGTGGAGCTCGGCGGCCATGGCCACCGCCTCCTCGCCGTCGGTGGCCTCGCCCACCACCGAGAACCCGTCCATCCGGCCCACCACGGCCTTGGCCGCCGAGCGGAAAGGTGCCTGGTCGTCCACGACCAATACCGGAAGGGTGTCCATACCCGGCAATTGTCTCACGGGTGGTGGGCACGAGACAGGGAGCTAGCACTCCCCGTGGGTGTGGCTACCCGGTCGCCGCACTGCCCAGGTAAATGAGAACCGCCTTGACCCGTCGGTTGACGTCCTCCTCTTCGGTCAGGCCGAGCTTGGAGAAGATGGCGTTGGTGTGCTTCTCCACCGCCCGTTCCGACAGGAACAGGGAGGCGGCGATGGCGGCGTTGTTCTTCCCCTGGGCCATCTCGGCCAGGGTCTCCAACTCGCGAGAGGTCAGGCGGTCGAGGTCCGAGGGCCGCCGGGGTGCCGAGGCGCCGACCAAGGCGTCCACCACGGCCGGATCGACCACCGAGCCGCCCTCGGCCACCGTCCGAATGGCCTTGGCCAGCTCGTCGACCCCGGCAATGGACTCCTTCAACAGGTAGGCCCGGCGGGCCGACCCGTCCGACAGGAGGGCCAGGGCGTACTCGGGGTTGGCGTACTGGCTGAGCACCACCACGCCGATCTCGGGCCGGTGCTCACGCAGGTGGGCCGCGGCCTGGATCCCCTCGTCGGTCCCGGTCGGGGGCATCCGGATGTCGGTGACCACCACCTGGGGCTCGACCTCCTCGACCAACGCCAGCAGGCCGGGCAGGTCGTTGGCCGTCCCCACCAGCTCCAGCCCGTCCTGTTGGGCGATGAGCTTCTCCACGCCCTGTCGCAGCAGGGCGTTGTCCTCCGCCAACACCACCCGGACCGTGTCCATGGCCGACCACCGTAGTCGGCCATGCCTCTGACCAGGCTGAGCCCGCCCTACGGACCCGTCGGTCGAACGACCCGGCCGGTGGTGGTAGCACCCTCGCCGGCCTCGGGTTGGCGCACTTGGCCCCGGGGCCGGGAGCGCTCAGACTGACGGGAAGATGGATCGGATGGTGCGGGACTCGGGGCAAACTGCGGGGAGGCGTCGATGGGTCGCGGGTCGGGGGCTGCGGTGAGCTCGGCCGTCCTCGGCACCGCCTGGTACCGCTTCCGCGCAACGTTCGGTCGTCAGTGGGGCGGCCTTCTGACTGTCGTTGTGCTGGTGGGACTGCTCGGTGGGCTGGCCATGGGGGCCGTGGCCGGCGCCAGGCGCACCCTGGCCTCTCCGGCGGTGTTCATCGCCAGCACCGACCCGTTCTCGTTCGGGGTGGGGACCGGCGTCTATCCGCTCACCGGCCCCTCTGGTTACGACCCGGCCATCGTGGACAAGATCGCCCGCCTGCCCGGGGTCACCTGGGTCGGGAGTATCGTCGGCCTCAACCTGGTGGTCATGGGCAAGAACGGCGCCCCGGTGAAGGGCGATGCAAACCCGGGCAACGGCTCGGGCAGCGTGGGCGGTGCCTATTTCACCCACGACAAGGTGAGCGTGGTGGACGGTCGGATGGCCCGGGCCGACGATCCCCGCGAGTTCGTGGTCAACCCCACGGCGGCCAGTTACCTGGGACTGCACGTCGGCCAGGTGGTGCCTTTCGGGGCCTACACCAATGCCCAGACCAACGAGCCAGGGTTCGGCACCGCGGCCGTGCTGCCCACCAGACGCTTCGACCTCACCCTGGTCGGGATCGTGCTCGATCCGGCCGCGGTGGCCTCAGATGAGGCCGACACCGGTAGCGCGCTGGGGATCTTCACTCCGGCACTGACCCGACAGATCGTCGGATGCTGCTCCAACTACACCGTAACCGGCGTCTTCGTGAACGGCTCGGGTCGCCTGGTCAGCCAGGTGGAGCGGGAGGCCCAGCAGGCACTGCCCGGGGGAGTTCCGGTTATCGTGAGCCCCACCACCGCCTCGACCCTGGCCAAGGCGGAGCGAGTGGTGAAGCCGCTGGCCATCGCCCTGGGCGTCTTCGGTGGCATCGCCGGGCTGGTGGCACTGCTCGTGGCCGGTCAGGTCATCAGCCGTCAGCTTCGGTTCGGAGCCGACGACCGGCGCGTCCTACGGGCGCTGGGGTCCGGCCCGACCGGGACGCCACTCGACGGGCTCCTGGGCCTGCTGATGGCCGTCCTGGCCGGCTCTGTGCTGGCGGTGGCGGTGGCGGTGGCCCTCTCACCGCTCGCACCGCTCGGCGTCATCCGGCCGGTCTATCCCCACCGAGGCGTGGCCTGGGACGGGACGGTGCTCGGCCTCGGGTTCGTCGTGCTCGCCGTCGGTCTCGGGGCGATGGCCTCGCTCATGGCCTACCGGCAGTCACCGCACCGTCTCCACGGCCTGAGCGGCTCGCCGCGCACCGAGTCGCATTCGG
>DATCBL010000367.1:0-2077 GCA_036511875.1 Acidimicrobiales bacterium | reverse complement strand
CTGGTGTCGTCCATCGAAGGACTGTTCGGGAGCGTCTTCCTCCCCGCCTACTGCGCGTCCAAGGCCGGCGTCCTCGGCGTCATGCGCTCCATTGCCCACCGCTTCGCCTCGGAGGGCTTCCGGGTCAACGCGGTGTGCCCGGGAGCGGTGGCCACGCCCATGCTGGCGCCGGCCTTCGAGCTGCCCGGCTTCCGACAGCAGGTGGAGGAGCGGACTCCGCTCCAGCGGGTGTCGACACCGGACGAGATCGCTCGGCCCATCCGGTTCCTCCTGTCTGACGAGGCCTCCTTCATCACCGGCACCCATCTGACCATTGACGGGGGGATGACCTCGATCACGGCGATCTGACCTGGAGTTATCCCTCAGAGTGATGCCATCGTCACGAAGAGGGACCGAGGGTCGGTCGCCCTCCCGGCCCCTGGGCCGGGCCAGGGAGGGGGCTGGCTTCCCGCACTCGCGCCGCGTCGGGTTGAATAGTCGGGATGTGGATCGTCCTGGCAGCCGTGGCCGTGATCGCCGTGGCCGCGGGGATCGTCCTGGTCTTCCGTCGACCCGAGGGCAACGACATCGATTCGGTGCGGAGCTACCACAGCGCCCTCGGGACCCTCGAGCACCTGTCCGAGCATCCCCCCCGCTCGACCGTCAACGTCGGGTCGGAGGACCGGGCGACGGTCGAGCCGGGGGTTCCCCGGAGCTACCGGAGGCCGGTCGCCGCCGCCCCGGCGGCCACCCCCGACCCCGGCCCGTCGGTGCCACCGATCCCCGTCCGGGGCAACGATGAGTTCCCCGACCCCGAGACCCCGCTGATCTTCGACGACTCCCGTCCCCGGGACCGCTACCGGAGGGACGTCTCGGGCGAGTCGGTCCCGGTGTCCCGGATGGACCGGGCCCAACGTCACGCCCTCGACTCCATGAACCACCGGCCGAGGCGGATCACCACCGTGATGATCGTGGTCGTGGCGTTGGTCCTGTTCGGGGCGCTGGCCTACGCCGGCAGCAAACGCTCGTCACCCCCCCACTCCCGGGCGACCACGGCGTCGACCACCACCAGGAGTTCCCACCCGGCGTCGACGGGGGCTCGATCAGCCCCGGCCGGCCACTCCACCACCACGACCACGACCCGGACCACCCCGACGACCCAGCCCAAACAGGTGGTGGCCCTGACCTCGACCTCCACGTCGGCCACCTACCCGGTGAACAACGCGGCCTACAAGGTCACGGTGACGGCCAGCGGCACCTGCTGGGTGGCGGTGACCAGCTCGTCCTCGGGCTCCACCCTGTGGGCCGGCGAGCTCCAGGCCGGATCGGTCCAGGTGGTCCCGGCCACCGGCACCGTCACCGTCCAGATGGGCACCCCCTCGGTGACCCTGGCCATCGACAAGGTCCCGGTCGTCTTCCCGACGCCGGTGCGCTCCCCGTTCGAGGCCACCTTCCAGCCGACCGCCGCGGCGCTGGCCGTGGCTGGCGCGGCGGCCGCCCAGGGGTCGGGGTCGTCCACGTCCTCCGGCACCTCGACCACCACCACCACCACCACCGGATCGACTACGACGAGCTCGACGTCGGCTCCGTGAGCCCGAGGGCGTCGAGGATGAAGGCATAGACGAAGGCCTCGTCCCGCCAGGCGTCGTACCGCCCCGACGGCCCACCGTGGCCCGCCCCGAGCTCGGTCTTCAACAGCACCCGGTTCTCCGCGTTGGCGGCCCGGAGCCGGACCACCCACTTGGCCGGCTCCCAGAACCCGACCCGGGGATCGGACAGGCCCCCGGTGGCCAGGATGTCCGGGTACCGCACCGCCCGCCCCTCCTCGTCCACGGCCCGGACGTTGTCGTAGGGCGAGTAGGCCTTCATCGCCGCGTAGATCTCGGGGTCCTCGCCCGGATTGCCCCACTCCTCCCACTCCAGCACGGTCAGCGGCAGCGTCTCGTCCAGGATGGTGGTCAGGCAGTCGACGAAGGGCACTTCGGCCACCATGGCCCGGAACAGCCCCGGGGCCAGGTTGCCCACCGCCCCCATCAGCAGCCCCCCGGCGCTGCCCCCCCGGGCCACCAGCTGCCCGGGCGTGGTCCACCCCTCGTCG
>DATCBL010000366.1:0-4063 GCA_036511875.1 Acidimicrobiales bacterium | reverse complement strand
CATTGTGGGGCAGTCGGGGATTCCCCTGGTCAGAGGGCAGATCCCAGGGCCAGGCCGAGGCCGGCGGCGCCCAGGCCGAGGCCGATGCCGGCCGCCACGTTGAGGAGCGACAGACCCCACCGGTCGGCCTCGGCCAGGCGGACCGAGTCGAAGGTGAAGGTCGAGAAGGTGGTGTACGCGCCGATCAGCCCGGTGCCCACCACCGTGAGCCAGGCGGTGGAGACTCCGTGATGGAGGGCCGAGCCGGCCAGGACGCCGAGCACGAACGAGCCGGAGAGGTTGATCACCATGGTGCCGAGCGGGAACTCCGACCCGGCCCGCCGCTGGACCAGATGGTCGACCAGGTAGCGGAGGACCGCACCGACGCCGCCGGCGACCATGACCGAGAGGGCGGTCACGACTCCGCCTCGTCGTCGGCCGCCGGGGCCAGCGAGCCCAGATCGTCCGGGTCGGGGACGGGGCGGTCCCTCGGGACGGGCCCGAGTCGCCCGCGGGCCAGGGTCATCCCCACGGTGGCGGCCAGGACCCCGGCCATCAGGGACGCCACCACGTAGGCCGCGGCCAGGCCCACCCGACCGTGCTGGACCCGCTGGGCGGCTTCGACGGCCAGGGTGGAGAAGGTGGTGAACCCCCCGCAGAACCCGATGGCGGCGAAGGGCCGGACGAACCGGGTGGGCGGCCACCGCTCGACCGAGAGTGTGACGATCAGGCCGAGGAGGAACGAGCCGGCCACGTTGACGGCGAAGGTGGGCCAGGGGAACCCCAGCGGCGCGGGCACCAGCGCCCGGTCGGTGGCGTACCGGGCCAGGGTGCCGAGGGACCCCCCGACGGCGATGGCGGCCAGCCGCAGCGGGGGCTCGGGGATGCGCCGGCCGGGGCCGGATCCGACTGGGGACACCCTCGCTCCTTCCGGGGTCGCGTCTCGTGCTTCCGGTAGGAGTCATCAGCCGGTGTCGGCGGTTACGGCGAACTCCATCGCCTGCCCCATGGTACGGCAGGCGATGGTGGGCGCTGCAAACCCTAGGGGCCCGCCCGCTCAACGGTGGTTGGCCAATGAGGGGAGCGCAGTGGCGAACCCGGAGTCGGGCAGACCCCTACGGCTTGAAGCGGTAGCCGATGCCGCGGACGGTCAGGACGTGCTGAGGCTCGGCCGGGGTCAGCTCGACCTTCTTGCGCAGGCGCTTGACGTGGGTGTCGAGGGTGCGGCTGTCCCCCTTGGTCCGATCGCGCCAGATCCTTTCCATGCACTGGGTCCGGGTGACCACGTTGCCGGCCTCGGAGACCAGCAGGGCCAGCAGGTCGAACTCCTTGCGGGACAGCTCCACCTCCTGGTCGCGCACCATGACCTGGCGCAGCGACATGTCGATGCGCACCGGCCCGAGGGAGTAGAGGCCGTCGGGCGGCCCGACCACCGCGGCGGGCGCCGGATGTCCGACCCGGCGCAGCACGGCCCGGATCCGGGCGGTCAGCTCGCGGGGCCGGGGGGGCTTGATGATGTGGTCGGCGGCCCCGGCCTCGAGGGCCAGCACGGCGTCGAGTTCGTCGCGCCGGGCCGTGACCATGATCACCGGCACCGACGAGATGGTGCAGATGCGGCGGTAGACCGACAGGCCCTGGGAGTCACCGAGCTCCATGTCGAGGAGGATCAGGGAGGGGTTGGCCGCCACCACCTGGGCCACCCCCTCGGTGCCGTCGGTGGCCGTGACCACGTCGAACCCCTCCACCGACAGGATGGCGGCCAAGGACTCGCGCGACGGGGAGTCGTCGTCGATGATCAGGATGGTCGGGTGCCCGAGAGGCGGGAGCACGCCGTCTTCGGCTTGGCGGAAGGCCAGGGTCACCACCGACTCCCGGTCCTCCGGAACAGGGCGCAGGGTGCGACGTCAGAGCTGCGCCGACGGGCCCGGGCGGCCACGCCGCTGCTGGGCTGCCGCAACGGTGGTGCCGGGCCGGGTGGGGTTGCCGTGAGAGGCAGAGGGATCCAGCCCCCGGGGCGGTTCGGACCCCGAGGACCTCGTCCCCCTCCCCGGCCCCGTGTCCGGGCCGGGTGTGAACACCAGATGTCGCGCTGCGCCCCCATCGACAGGCACGCTACGGAGGCCAGGTGAACGGGACGCGATCTCCGCGTCACTGAAAGGTGAATGGTGGGTAATCTTCTCGTTCAGGCAGGTCGGGAGGGATTCCGGGCGGGCCACCATGGGTCCGCCGCCGCCGAACCGGCACCATCGGGCCCGAGCGAACGGAGCGGCATGGACGGGACAGCGTGAGCGACGACGACGGCCTGGTCGACGTGCCGGCCACCGAGGAGTGGCGGCGGCTGGTGACCCACTTCGAGGCCGTCCGGGACCGCCACCTCCGGGACCTGTTCGCCGAGGATCCCCGGCGCGGCCCGTCGATGACGGTCACCGCCGGGGACCTGACCCTCGACTACTCGAAGCACCGGGCCACCGGCGAGACCATGGCCGCCCTGATGGGGGTGGCCCGACGCGCCGGCGTCGAGGCGCGCCGCGACGCCATGTTCGCCGGCCGGCACATCAACACCACCGAAGACCGGGCCGTCCTCCACGTGGCCCTCCGCATGCCCGAGGGCGCCCGCCTGGTGGTCGACGGTCAGGACGTGGTGGGCGACGTCCACCGGGTGCTCGACCGGATGGCCTCGGTGGCGGAGCGTCTCCGCTCGGGCCAGTGGACCGGCGCCACCGGCCGCCGGATCACCGCGGTGGTCAACATCGGGATCGGGGGATCCGACCTCGGCCCGGCCATGGCCCACGAGGCCTTGGCCGACTACACCACGCCGGACATGGACTTCCGGTTCGTGTCCAACATCGACCCGGTCGACCTGTACCACCAGACCCACGACCTCGACCCGGCCCAGACCCTGTTCGTAGTGTGCTCCAAGACCTTCACCACCCTGGAGACCCTGACCAACGCCAACGCCGCCCGCCAGTGGCTGCTGGAGGGGCTCGGTGCCGGCCCGGAGGCGGTGGCCCAGCACTTCGTGGCGGTGTCCACCAACGAGGCCGGGGTCACCGAGTTCGGCATCGACCCGGCCAACATGTTCGGCTTCTGGGACTGGGTGGGGGGGCGGTACTCCTACGACTCGGCCATCGGGTTCTCCCTGATGGTGGCCATCGGCCCGGAGGGCTTCGCCGACATGCTGGCCGGGTTCCACACCATCGACGAGCACTTCCGGTCGGCCCCCCTGGAGTCCAACCTGCCGGTCATCCAGGGGATGCTCAACGTCTGGTACGCCAACCTGTTCGGGGCCGAGACCCATGCCGTGCTGCCCTACAGCCAACGGCTGGCCCGGTTCCCCGCCTACCTGCAGCAGCTGACCATGGAGTCCAACGGCAAGTCGGTGCGCCGGGACGGCTCCCCGGTGTGGGGGCAGACCGGGGAGATCTTCTGGGGCGAGCCCGGCACCAACGGCCAGCACGCCTTCTACCAGCTCATCCACCAGGGGACCCGGCTGATCCCGGCCGACTTCATCGGCTTTGGCCACTCCACCCGCGAGCACGGCGATCAGCAGGACCTCCTGATGGCCAACTGCTTCGCCCAGGCCAAGGTGCTGGCCTTCGGCCGGACGGCCGAGGAGGTGGCCGCCGACGGGACCGCCCCCGACGTGGTGCCCCACAAGGTGATGCCCGGCAACCACCCGAGCTCGACGATCCTGGCCCCCGCGCTCACGCCCTCGGTGCTCGGACAGTTGGTGGCCCTCTACGAGCACACCGTGTTCGTCGAGGGCGCGGTCTGGGGCATCGACTCCTTCGACCAGTGGGGGGTGGAGCTGGGCAAGGCCATGGCCGTGCAGCTGGCCCCGGCGCTTGCCGACGCCGACGCCCCCGACCTCACCGGGCAGGACTCGTCCACCGCCGCCCTGGTCCGCCGGTACCGGGCCCTGCGGGACCGCTCGTCCTGAACGGCCCGGGGTCAGGCCGAGGCCAGCGCCCTCCACAGCGAGCGGTAGTTGGGATAGGTCAGGCCCTCGGTGACGTAGCCGGCCCGCACCAGCTCGGCGTGGAAGGCCGGCAGGTGGCGGAAGGGCACGCCCATGTCCACGTGG
>DATCBL010000365.1:0-2073 GCA_036511875.1 Acidimicrobiales bacterium | reverse complement strand
GGTCGTCCCGGACCGGACCCCCGGGCCGGAGGGAGCTCCATCGGCATCCGGGTGGGGACCGGCATCGCCGTGGCCGTCATCGCCCTGCTGGCCTTCAAGCTCGGAACGGTGCCCTCGCTGGTGCTGAGCGCCATCGTGGTGACCTTCGCCGCCGGGGAGTGCTTCGGGGTCCTCCGGCACGCCGGCTACCACCCGGCCAGCCTGCTCGGGCTGGTGGGCACGGTGTCCCTCATGGTCGGGGCCTATGCCAAGGGGGTCGCCGCCCTGCCGCTGGTACTGGTGCTGATCACCGTGTTCACCCTCATCTGGTACCTGTTCGGCATCGAGCGGGGCTCGCCCGTGGCCGGTACCGCGGCAACCCTGCTGACGGTGGGTTGGGTGTCGTTGCTGGGCGCCTACGCCGGCCTGCTGCTCTCGCCCTCGGCCTTCCCCGACCGGCATGGCATCGCCTTCCTCCTCGGGGCGATCATCGCCACGGTGGCCAACGACGTCGGGGCCCTGGTCCTCGGGGGATGGCTGGGGAGCCGGCCCCTGGCCCCCAGGATCAGCCCCAACAAGACCTGGGAGGGGCTGCTCGGGGGGGCGGTCTTCTCCATCCTGTTCTCCACGGTGGTGGTCGGCAACATCCACCCGTGGAACGCATCCAACGCCGCCCTGCTGGGGGTGGTGGTGGCGGTGGTGGCGCCCATCGGTGACCTGTGCGAATCCCTGCTCAAGAGGGATCTCGGTCTGAAGGACATGGGGAGGCTGCTGCCGGGCCACGGCGGGGTCCTCGACCGGGTCGACGCCCTGTTGTTCGTGCTCCCGGCCACCTACTACCTGGTCCGCGCCCTGAACATTGCCTGAAGTTCGGGCAGGCTAGGGGGATGACTCCCGCCAGCATGGGCACCGAGCCGAGCGGTTCCACCGGCCTTGGCGGGCCGGGGTGCCAGGCGGCAACCGGGGACACCCCCCCGGTGACGGTCAGCCTGGTCGGGTCGACCGGGTCCATCGGCACCCAGGCCATCGAGGTCATGGAGGCGTGCCCGGAGCGCTTCGACGTCGTGGCCCTCGGGGCCCGCCGGTCCGTCGACCAGCTCGTGGCCCAGGCCCGCCGGCTGCACCCGGCGGTGGTGGCCATCGGCGATGCCAGCCTGGCCCCCGAGCTGGCCGACCGGCTGGGTCCCGGGGTGGAGGTGGTGGCAGGCAACGAGGGGCTGGCCCACATCGCCACCCTGGCCCAGGTGGCGGTGAACGGGGTGGTCGGCTTCGCCGGGTTGAGTGTGACCCTGGCCGCCCTGGATGCCGGGCGCCGCCTGGCCCTGGCCAACAAGGAGTCCATCATCGCCGGGGCCCCCCTGGTCCAGCGATCGCGCCAGACCCCTGGGGCCGAGGTCATCCCGGTCGACTCCGAGCACTGCGCGCTCCACCAGTGCCTGCGGGCCGGAGACCCCGGCTCGGTGGCCCGCCTGCTGCTCACCGCCTCGGGAGGGCCCTTCCGCGGGAGGAGCGGCGACCAGCTGGCCGACGTGACCGTGGCCGACGCCCTGGCCCACCCGACCTGGACCATGGGCCCGAAGATCACGGTGGACTCCTCGACCCTGATGAACAAGGGCCTCGAGGTGATCGAGGCCCACGAGCTCTTCGGCGTCCCCTACGACGCCATCGACGTCGTGGTCCACCCCCAGTCGATCGTGCACTCGATGGTGGAGTTCGTGGACGGGGCCGCGGTGGCCCAGCTGTCCATGCCCGACATGCGCCTGCCCATCGGCTACGCGTTGAGCTATCCCGAGCGGCTGCCGGTGGCCTACGGGACCATCGACTGGACCAAGCTCTCGACGCTCGAGTTCGAGGAGCCCGACCGGATGGCCTTCCCCTGCCTCGAGCTGGCCTACCGGGCCGGCCGGTTGGGGGACCTGGCCCCGGCCTGGCTCAACGCGGCCAACGAGGTGGCCGTGGCGGCCTTCCTGTCCGAGCGGATCGGTTGGTCCTCCATCGCCCGGGTGGTGGAGCTGACCCTCGACCACTACGAGGGGGCCGCCTCCCCCGGGGGGCCGGCCTTCCCCGGCCGCACCGTCGAGGACGTGCTCGAGG
>DATCBL010000364.1:0-3394 GCA_036511875.1 Acidimicrobiales bacterium | reverse complement strand
GCAGTGACCGGCCCGGTGGCGAGGGGTCCGGCCGCCGCCGGGCGGCGGGTGGCCCCGCTCCGAAGGCGGCGGCCAAACCGTCCTCGGCCCGGCCCCGGGCCAAGGCCGTGGCGGCGGGGGGCGCGGCCAAGGTCGTGCCGGCGGGAGGGGCGGCCAAGGCCCCCCGCTCCCGGCCGGCGGCCCCGGGTGCCGCCGGTCGCCGGGCCCGGGCCGCCGGTCCGGTGGTCGCGGTGCCGGGTTCGGACCACGGTGCCGACGGCGTCGGGACGCGGCCCGAGGGCGGTGATCGGGGTCCCTGGCGGGGTGCCCGCCGCCGGGCGGTCTACAGCCGTCGGATCCAACGGGCCGACGAGCGGTGGCCCCTGGCCACCCGGAGCCTGGCCGGGCTGTTGCGCCATCCCGAGCTGGTGCTCAAGGCGTTGGGGACGGGCGAGCCGGTGGAGCGGGACGGTCGGGTCCTCAACCGGAGCGTCCAGGCCATGCTGGAGCTGGCCGGGCGGTTCGACGGCGGTGGGCCCGAGGGAGGGCGGCCGGAGACCGACCCGGTGGTGTTCCGGGCCCAGCTGAGGCGCCAGGCGGTCCTGGCCATGCCGGTGCGTACCGACATCCACGCCTGGGGTCGGGTGGTGGCCGGGCCCGAGGGTGCACCGCCGGTCCCGGTGAGGATCTACCGCCAGTACGGGTCGGGGCTCGGCCTCGGCCGGGGTGACGGCCGCCCGATCCCCGGCGTCGTCTACTTCCATGGTGGCGGCTGGGTGTCCGGCGACCTCGACAGCCACGACGCCTCCTGTCGCATGCTGGCCGCGGTGGCCCGGTGCCTGGTGGTGTCGGTGGACTACCGCTTGGCTCCCGAGCACCCCTTCCCGGCCGCGGTCGACGACGCCCTGGCCGCCTACTCGTGGGTCCAGCGCCACACCGGGGAGCTGGGCGTCGACCCGGCGCGGGTCGGCGTCATGGGGGACAGCGCCGGGGGCAACCTGGCCGCCGTGGTGGCCCTGGAGACCCGGGTCGGAGGGAAGGCGGTGGACCCCGACGTGCTCCCGCCGGCCGCCCAAGGCCTGATCTACCCGGCGGTGGACGCCCGGATGGGGACCGACTCGATCCGGGACCTGGCCGACTCCTTCTTCCTCACCCGGGAGTCCATGGAGCAGAGCCGGGCCCTGTACCTGCCCGATCCGAGGGACTGGACCGACGGGAGGGCCTCCCCCCTGCTGGCCGAGGACCACCGGGGCGCCGCCCCGGCCCTGGTGGTGACGGCGGGATTCGACCCGCTGCGGAACGACGGGGAGCACTACGCCGACGTGCTGCGGGCCGCCGGGGTCCCGGTCGAGTACCGGTGCTACGACGACCAGGTCCACGGGTTCATGGGGATGGGCATCCTGTCCGATTCGTTGGCCCTGGCCACCGAGGTCTGCGACGCCATGGGCCGGCTGGTCCGGCGCGCGGCCGCCGAAGCCCCGGCCTGAGCGACCCCTGGTCTTCGGGGCCGACCGGGTGGGCGTGGGGCCGGGCGCCGGCCTCTACAGTTGGGCGATGGACGGATCCCCGGGCATGCTGGCTCTGGTCGGCGGCGGCGAATGGAGCGAGGGCTGCACGTTCGACTCCGAATTCCTGGCCGCCTCGGGATCGGACCAGGTGTTGGTCCTGCCCACCGCGGCGGCCTACGAGCACCCCGAGCGGCTGGTGGTGCGGGCCGGCGAGTGGTTCGAACCCTTAGGGGGCCAGGTCGAGGGGTTGATGGTCCTGTCCCGGGCCGACGCCGACGATCCCGGGGCGGCCGGCGTCATGAGGAAGGCCCGGCTGATCTACCTGGCCGGCGGCTCACCGATGCACCTCCGCAGCGTCCTGAAGAGCTCGGCGGTGTGGCAGGCCCTGCTCGGGGCGTGGCAGGACGGCGCGGTGGTGGTCGGCTCCTCGGCGGCGGCCATGACCCTCACCGATCCCATGGTCGACGCCCGGGGCGGAGGGCTGACCATCGGTCTCGGCCTCCTGGGTGGCCTGGCCGTGGTGCCGCACTTCGGGGACACCCACGAGGACGGGCACGGCGAGAAGCTCCACCGCTCGGTGCAGCTGGCGCCCCTCGGAACGCCGGTGGCCGGCATCCCCGAGCGCACCGCCTTGATCCGCGACCCCGGTGGGACCTGGCGCTCGGCCGGGGTGGGGAGGGTGACGGTGTACCTGGACGGGGCCCGGGCCCAGATGGGCCTCGGCGCCCTCCCGGCCTGACCCGGTCGGCGGCCGGCCGCTCGGCCCGGAGTCAGTCCGCCTCGGTGATGGTGACCGACTCGATGACCACGCTCTCCGACGGCGCCCCCGACCGGCTCCCCACCGACTCGATGGCCTTGACCACGTCGAGACCGCCGACCACCTTGCCGAAGAGCGAGTAGCTGGGGGGCAGGGAGGTGCCGTTGGGGCCGCTCACGATGAAGAACTGGCTCCCGTTGGTGTTGGGCCCGGCATTGGCCATGGCCAGGGAGCCGATCTCGTAGCGACCGGCGGCCGGCAGCTCGTCGTCGAACTTGTAGCCGGGGCCGCCCCGTCCCGATCCCTCGGGATCGCCGCCCTGCAGCATGAAGCCCGGGATGATCCGGTGGAAGACGATGCCGTCGTAGTAGTGCCACCGGGCCAGGAAGACGAAGTTGTTGACCGTGCCCGGCGCGGCGATCGGATCGAGGGCGATCGTCATGGTGCCTTTGGACGTCGCCATCTCGGCCGTGTACCGCTTGGCCGGGTCGATGACCACGGGCGGGGGCGCGTCGAATCGCTGGGTCTTCGGGCTGGAGCCGTCGACTGCCGGAATCTCTGGGGCCATGGTGGTACTCCTCGTGGGGGCTGGGATGGGTCGGTGGACGGGGATGACAGGAGAGGTTCGGTGGGCCGGGCGCCGGGCAGTTGCCGCCTACGACTCGGTCACGTTGACCGAGACCATGCGATGGAGTGTGGTCGGCGTCCCGCTGGTGGCACCGGCAGCATTGATGGCGTCGACCACGGGCAGGCCTGCGGTCACCTTGCCGAACAGGGAGTAGTTGGGGGCCAGACTCTCCCCTTGGGTGCCGGCCACGATGAAGAACTGACTCCCGTTGGTGTTGGGCCCGGAGTTGGCCATGGCCACCGAGCCCAACGGGTACTGGGGGGTCGCCGTCTTGGGTAGCTCGTCGGCGAACTGGTAGCCCGGCCCGCCCGTGCCCTTGCCGGTGGGGTCACCGGTCTGGTCCACGAAGGACGGGATGACCCGGTGGAAGATGATGCAGTCGAAGAAGTGCTGCTTGGCGAGGAAGACGAAGCTGTTGACCGCCTTCGGGGCCGCCTTGGGGTCGAGCTGGATGGTGAAGGGCCCGATGTCGGTGGTGACCACGGCGGTGTAGGTCTTGGAGGTGTTGATGGTCATCGGCGG
>DATCBL010000363.1:0-2269 GCA_036511875.1 Acidimicrobiales bacterium | reverse complement strand
GGTGGGCCGACCGGTGATCCGGCCCTGGCCGGGGCGGGGACAGTGGTGGAATAGGTGACCGGACACGTCCGGAGGGCGGTCCGGGGCCTCGAACCGATGGTCCACCTCGAACACGGCGAGGTACCCGAACTCGGGGAGGGTGCGGGGGAGGTCCGACCGGTCCCGGTTGGCGTTCTGCCACCAGGTCGCCCGACAGGCCCCCGGGAGGCCGAGCACCTCGGGGACGCGGCGGGCCACGTAGGCATCGAGGGGTCCGTCGGTCATCTCCAGATAAAGGCCCGGGGTGATCCTGTCCTCCATGCTCAGCGCCGTCCTTCGACCAGCCGGGCGGCGTCGGCTTCGGTGGTTCCTGGTCCGCCGGACAGCATCGGGCTGGCCCGGCGCCCGGCCACCGCGGCGCGGTCACCATGGGCCGGAGGGGCGGCGGATCCCGGGGTCGCCGGGATCGACGGCCAGTCGGCGATGGCGGCCAGCAGCGGGTGGGACATGGTGGTCTCTCCGGTCCGGGAGGGCGCCGATCGGTGATGGCGGGCCCTCCCTCTCGGGCGCCGATCATGGTAACCGCGTGGAGTGGGTCCCGGTGAGAGTGGTAGGAACAGGTAGGCGCCACACGTGCCATCGACGCGGGTCGAGCCGACCCCCATCCCGAGGAGAAGCGGCCAATGGACGAGGAGCGGGCAGCGGAGTTCCAGTTCGCGGGTCAGGACATCCCGTGGCTGCTGGCGTCGTGGGCGGAGTCCCAACCCGACAAGGCCCTGCTGGTCTGGGAGCCGCGCCAGGGCGAGGGGCGCCGCTGGACCTACGCCGAGTTCTGGCACGACGTGCAGAGCCTCGCCGCCGGCCTGGCCGGCCGGGGCGTGGCCCCGGGCGACAAGGTGCTGATCCACGCCGACAACTGCCCGGAGATGGTGTTGGCCTGGTACGCCTGTGCCACCCTCGGCGCGGTGGGGGTCACCACCAACACCCGCTCGGTGCGGGCCGAGTTGGAGTTCTTCATCGGGAAGACCGGGTGCGTGGGCGCGGTCACCCAGCCCCGGTTCGCCGCCCTGGTGGCGGAGTCCGGGCCCGACCTCCGTTGGATCGCGGTCACCGAGGATGACAGCGGCGACCCGCCCGATCCGGCCGAGGCCGATCACGGGCACAGCCGGTTCGACAGCCTGTACCGGTCGGCCGGGGATCTTCCCCGGCGCCGCCCCGATCCCCTGGCCCCGGCGGGCATCCTGTTCACCTCGGGCACCACGTCCCAGCCCAAGGCGGTGGTGCACACCCACGCCAACGCGCTGTGGGCCGGCCGGGTCGGTCCGGCCAACATCTCCATGGAGCGGGACGACGTGTACCTGGTCTTCCTGCCCTTCTTCCACGTCAATGCCCAGAGCTGGTCGTTCTGGACGGCGCTGGGGGTGGGAGGGACGATCGTCCTGCAGCCCAAGTTCTCGTCGTCCCGGTTCTGGGACGTGGTCACCCGGCACCGGGTGACCCACCTCTCCCTCATCCCCTTCGTGTACAACGCCCTGGCCGGCCAGCCGATCCCCGAGCATTCGGTGAAGGTGGGGGTGTTCGGGCTGATCGTCCCGGAGCTCGAGCAGTGGCTCGGCTTCCGCGTCGTCCCGGCCTACGGCATGACCGAGACGGTGATCCACGCCACCAACGACAATCCGGGCCGGATGTGCCCCAAGGGGTCCATGGGCAAGCCCACCGCCGGCTACGAGCTGCTGGTGGTCGATCGGGACACCGGGGAGGTCTGCACCGACGGTCGGCCCGGTGAGCTGTGGGTCCGGGGCACCCGGGGCATCCAACTGTTCTCCGAGTACTACGACAATCCCGAGGCCATGGCCACGAGCTTCACCGACGACGGTTGGTTCAGGACCGGAGACATCGTGCGCCTGGCCGAGGGCGGCAACTACTTCTACTGCGATCGGGACGCCGACGTGCTGAAGGTCGGGGGCGAGAACGTCTCCGCCCGCGAGGTGGAGGACGCCTGCCGCCAGGTGCCCGGCATCGGCGACGTGGCCGTGGTGGCCCAGTCCCACCCCATGCTCAGTGAGGTGCCGGTGGCCTTCGTCATCCGGGGACCGGGAGCCGAGCCGGACGACGGCAAGCTCGAGAAGGCCATCATCGAGCAGTGTGCGGCCGGCCTGGCCGACTTCAAGGTGCCCCGGGCCGTCTACGTGGTGGACGAGTTCCCCCGGGCCACCCTGGACAAGGTGGCCAAGAACCAGCTCCGGGAACGGGCCGATGCCCTGGCGTCCGCCGCGGGCCGGAGCGGCTC